>NZ_JBHXFL010000010.1:0-175796 GCF_042724095.1 Streptomyces sp. NPDC127100 | reverse complement strand
TCCCCACCGAAGTGGTTCATCGTTCGACTTGCATGTGTTAAGCACGCCGCCAGCGTTCGTCCTGAGCCAGGATCAAACTCTCCGTGAATGTTTACTCGGCCAGTGAATTAACACCGCCGGTGCGACACACACGGGAGCGGAACGGTCGGAGGAATGATCCGACCGTTCACAGCGTCCTCACTGTGTTTTTTCAAAGGAACCTCGTCCCAGCCTGATGGCCGGAGACGGGGTATCAACATATCTGGCGTTGACTTTTGGCACGCTGTTGAGTTCTCAAGGAACGGACGCTTCCTTTGTACTCACCCTCTCGGGCTTTCCTCCGGGCGCTTCCCTTCGGTGTTTCCAACACTATCAGGCTTTTCCGGTCCCTCTGACCACCGTCCTGCGAGCATGCAGAAGGCGACCCAGAGATAGGATCTGAAGAGTTGGGTGCCTGCCGAACGAGCACACCGAGTTGATGTCGCTCAACCTCTGGCAGGAGTGACGACTGTACACGGGCCCTCGGAACGGGTGCAAATCACTGGTGACTGTGGTCTAGACCTCTATTCGGAACATCCGTGCGGAACCGGTACTTCCTATGACATACGCTGCTGCACAGTGTGCCGTCCGGGACAGGCAGTGACGGCCCGTACAGATCTCCACCACCGGGAGGCTTCCCATGACCACTGTCTCGTCCCCGCTTGCCGGACGCGCCATCGGACTGGCCGCAGTGCCGGATCCGGTCTTCTCCGGGGCCATGGTCGGCCCGGGTACCGCCATCGACCCCGTTCGGGAGCCCTCCGAGGCTGTCTCTCCTGTGGACGGGGTCATCGTGTCTCTGCACCCGCACGCGTTCGTCGTGGTCGACGACAGTGGTCACGGTGTGCTGACCCATCTCGGTATCGACACCGTGCAGCTCAACGGCGAGGGCTTCGAGCTGCTGGTGAACAAGGGCGACACCGTCGTGCGCGGTCAGGCCGTGGTGCGCTGGGACCCGGCGGCCGTCGAGGCCGCCGGCAAGTCACCGGTCTGTCCGGTCGTGGCCCTCGAGGCGACGGCCGAGGCGCTCACGGATCTCCGCGAGGACGGCGAAGTGAAGGCCGGCGAGAGCCTCTTCCTCTGGAAGTGACGGCAACGCCGTCGTACGACGGCTGGTAGGACAACCACCGCGGCGGCGGGACCCGCCGCATTATCGGGACGGGTGAGATGGAGACAACGCTGCGAGGCGTCGGTGTGAGCCACGGTGTGGCGATCGGCGAGGTTCGGCACATGGGGACGGCGGTGCTCGAGCCGCCTGCCAAGCAGATTCCGGCGGAGGACGCGGAGCGCGAGCAGGGGCGCGCCCGCAAGGCCGTGGAGGCTGTGGCGGCCGACCTGACGGCGCGCGGCAACCTGGCGGGGGGCGAGGCCCAGGCGGTGCTCGAGGCGCAGGCCATGATGGCCCAGGACCCCGAGCTGATGGCGGACGTGGAACGGCGGATCGTCGTCGGCAGCACGGCCGAGCGCGCTGTGTACGACGCCTTCGCGGCGTACCGCGCCCTGCTGGCCGGTGCCGGGGAGTACCTGGCCGGCCGGGTCGCGGACCTCGACGACGTGCGGAACCGTATCGTCGCCCGGCTGCTCGGGGTGCCGATGCCGGGCGTGCCGGACAGCGACGAGCCCTACGTGCTCATCGCGCGTGACCTGGCGCCCGCCGACACGGCGTTGCTCGACCCGACACTGGTGCTCGGCTTCGTCACCGAGGAGGGCGGGCCCACCAGCCACAGCGCGATCCTGGCGCGGGCGCTGGGCGTGCCGGCCGTGGTGGCGCTGCCGGGGGCCGGCGAGCTTCCCGAGGGCACCGTGATCGCGGTGGACGGCAGCACCGGCGAGATCTTCGTGAACCCCAGCGCGGAGAAGAAGGCGCGGATGGAGGCGGAGGCCGCCGAGCGCAAGGCCGCGCTGGCCGCCTCGACCGGGCCGGGGGCGACGTCCGACGGTCACAAGGTGCCGTTGCTGGCCAACGTCGGTGGTCCCGCCGACGTGCCCGCCGCGGTGGAGGCGGGGGCGGAGGGCGTCGGCCTGTTCCGTACCGAGTTCCTCTTCCTGGACGACAGCGAGAACGCGCCGTCCGAGGAGAAGCAGGTCACCGCGTACCGGCAGGTGCTGGAGGCGTTCCCGGAGGGCCGGGTCGTCGTGCGGGTGCTGGACGCCGGCGCGGACAAGCCGCTGTCCTTCCTCACCCCGGCCGACGAGCCGAACCCGGCGCTGGGCGTGCGGGGTCTGCGGACGCTGCTCGACCACCCCGAGGTGCTGCGGACTCAGCTGACGGCGCTGGCGAGGGCCGCGGAGGGGCTGCCCGTCTACCTCGAGGTCATGGCCCCGATGGTGGCGGACCGGGCGGACGCCAAGGCCTTCGCGGACGCCTGCCGTGAAGCCGGGCTGCGGGCGAAGTTCGGTGCGATGGTCGAGATCCCGTCCGCCGCACTGCGGGCGCGCTCGATCCTGCAGGAGGTCGAGTTCCTCTCGTTGGGGACGAACGACCTCGCGCAGTACACCTTCGCCGCCGACCGTCAGGTGGGCGCGGTGTCGCGTCTGCAGGATCCGTGGCAGCCCGCGCTGCTCGACCTGGTCGCGCTGGCCGCCGAAGCGGCGAAGGCCGAGGGCAAGAGCTGCGGTGTCTGCGGTGAGGCCGCGTCGGACCCGCTGCTCGCCTGTGTGCTGACCGGTCTGGGCGTCACCTCTCTGTCCATGGGCGCGGCGTCGCTCCCCTACGTACGGGCGACGCTGGCGAAGTTCACGTTGGCGCAGTGCGAGCGGGCCGCGGCGGCCGCCCGTGCGGCGGACAGTGCCGAGGAGGCGCGCAACGCGGCTCAGGCGGTGCTGTCGGGCGAGTAGGGGCTGTTGAAGCCGCTGCCGTGGCTGTGGTGAGGGGCGCTCCGCCTTCGGGTGGGGCGCCCCTCGCGTTTCAGTGGCGGTGTCCCGGCGCTGCGGCGTCGTCTCCGAGGTCGGGCGGCGCGCAGTAGTCGACGTTGGATTCCGGGGAGATCAGGTCTCCGGACTCGACGTCGGTGCAGTAGGCGTCGAAGACCTCGCCGGCGGTGAGGGGGACGAGGCCGTACCCGCGCAGCCGCCAGCCGTAGATGCGGTCGGGGCTGCCGGGGGATGTGGTCCGCATGACGAGGCCGCCGGGGGTGTGGGTGGCGAGGCCGAGGGCCAGGACGGCGGTGAACTCCAGGGCGTCGGCCTCGTCCAGTCGCGGGGCGTCCTCGGTGTCGTCGTCGGCGTGGAGGACGGTGGTGAGGGCTTCCGGTGCGGTCGAGACGCTGCAGACCAGGTGCCGGTGGCCAGCCGGGGCGGTCTCCACGATGCGCGTCAGGAGGCGGGAGGCGCGGGCGAACGCGGCGCGGCCGAGGTCCTCGCCGCAGGTGGCGCAGGTGCCGAGGCGGGCCAGCAGGGTGGAGGCGTACTCCCAGGTGGCCTGGCGGACGGCTTCGTCGACGAGGGTGGGGACGAGGTCGGCGAGGGGCTGTCCGTCGTAGGGGACGGTGGGGCCGTGGGCGGCGAGTTCGGCGGTGAACCTGGTGCGGGTGGCGGGGAGGTCGGGATCGAGGCCGGCCGTCGCGCAGAACTCGGCGTAGTCCTCGGGGTCGAAGAGGGCGACGGTGGTGTGGGTGCCCTGGGAGGCTCGTGTCCTGAGCACCGCCTCCACCTGGCGGAGGTAGGCGGCGTGGTCGTCGAAGGTGAAGCTGCGGTAGCGCCGCATGGCGCGGAAGTCGTGCTCGTCGGTGAGCAGTCCGAAGGTGCCGGCGATCTCGCGGCGCAGGACGCGTCGCATCGTCTGGTCGGTGTGCGCCATGTTTTTCCCCCTGTGCGCAGTCGATCAATGCTCACTCACCGTAACCGGCGGCACTGACAACGGGGGCCGGGCGGGCTCGGGCCGGCTGCCGTCGTGCGGGCGGCCGGCCCGGTGCGGGCCCGGTCAGGCGCGTTTGCGGGCGAGGTCCTCGTAGAAGTGGAGCAGGTCGAGGTTGTCGATGGAGCCGGGGTTGACGGCCTTCTCGAGTGGGGTGCCCTGGAGGAGGCGCTTGACGGGGACCTCGATGCGCTTTCCGGTGAGGGTGTGCGGGATGCCGGGGACCTCGACGATCTCGTCGGGGACGTGGCGTGGGGAGAGCTGTTCGCGGATGGTGCGCTTGATGCTGGTCCGCAGGGTGTCGTCGAGGACGGCTCCGGGGACCAGGTGCACGAAGAGCGGCATCCAGTACCCGCCGTCGGGCTGTTCGACGCCGATGACGAGGGACTCCCGGATCTCGGGGAGCCGTTCGACGGCCTCGTAGATGTCGGCGGAGCCCATGCGGACGCCCTGCCGGTTGAGGGTGGAGTCGGAGCGGCCGTGGATGACGACGGAGCCGCGGGAGGTGAGGGTGATCCAGTCGCCGTGCCGCCAGACGCCGGGGTAGGTGTCGAAGTAGCTGTCGTGGTAGCGGCTGCCGTCGGGGTCGTTCCAGAAGCGGACCGGCATCGACGGCATGGGGTTGGTGACGACGAGTTCGCCGACCTCGTCGGTGAGGGGTTCGCCGTTGGGGTCCCAGGACTGGAGGTCGGTGCCCAGGCCGGGGGCCTGGAGTTCGCCGATGTGCACGGGGAGGGTGGGGACGGCGCCCGCGAAGCATGAGCAGACGTCGGTGCCGCCGCTGACGGAGGCGATCCACAGGTCCTCGCGCACCTCGTCGTGCAGCCAGCGGAAGCCGTCGGGCGGCAGCGGGGAGCCGGTGGTGGCGACGCACTGGACGCTGGAGAGGTCCAGGTCGCGGCCCGGGTGGATGTCGGCCTTGCGGCAGGCCATGACGTAGGCGGCGGAGGTGCCGAAGAGGGTGGCGCCGGTGCGTTCCGCGATGCGCCACTGGGCGTCCGTGGCGGGGAAGCCGGGGCTGCCGTCGTAGAGGACGATCGTGGTGCCGGTGAGCAGGCCGGAGACGAGGAAGTTCCACATCATCCAGCCGGTCGACGTGTACCAGAAGAAGCGGTCCTCGGGGCCCAGGTCGCAGTGCAGGCCGAGCTGCTTGAGGTGTTCGACCAGGATGCCGCCCTGGGACTGGACGATGGCCTTGGGCAGGCCGGTGGTGCCGGAGGAGTAGAGCACCCACAGGGGGTGGTCGAAGGGCACCTGCTCGAAGACCGGGTCGGTGTCCGCGGCCGTGAGGGCGTCCCATGCGAGGGCGCCCTCGGGGGTCTCGGTGCCGAGGAGCGGGATGTGGACCACGGCGCGCAGGGTGGGCAGTTCGCGGCGCAGTTCGGCGACGGTGTCGCGGCGGTCGTGCTCCTTGCCGCCGTAGCGGTAGCCGTCGACGGTGAAGAGGACGACGGGTTCGACCTGCTGGAAGCGGTCCAGGACGCTGCGGGCGCCGAAGTCGGGGGCGCAGGAGGTCCAGACGGCGCCCACGGCGGCGGTGGCGAGGAGGGCGGTGACGGCCTGGGGGATGTTCGGGAGGTAGCCGCTGACGCGGTCGCCGGGGCGGACGCCGAGGGCGCGCAGTTCGGCGGCGAGGGCCCCGACCTGTCGGCGCAGCTCCGACCAGGTGACGGGGGTCGCCTCGTGGGTCTCGTCGACGTACAGCAGGGCCGGTTCGTCCGCGCGGGTGGCCGCGGCGCGCAGGGCGTGCTCGGCGTAGTTCAGGGTGGCGCCGGGGAACCACTGGGCGCCGGGCATCGAGCGGTCGGCCAGCACGCGCGTGCAAGGGGTCGAGAAGCGTACGTCGAACCACTCCGTGACGGCTTTCCAGAAGGTGTCCAGCTCGTCGACGGACCAGCGGTGCAGGGCGGCGTAACCGCCCTCGGCGGGGGCGCCGTGGTGCTCGGCCGCCCAGGACTGGAACCTGGTGATCCGTGCCTGGGCGATGCGCTGCGGATCTGGCTGCCAGAGCGGCTGGGGGTTCATGGTCGACATGGGGCGGCTCCCGGACTGTGCGCGTCGTGTGCGTCCTCCGCGCACGGGCTGGGGTGTGCGCGTGACGCGGCTGACAGGGACGATGCCATGTGATCGACTTCCGCACCAGGGTCCGCCGCACATAGTCGGTGTCGGGAAGATGTGGTCCTGTCACGGGTGAACGGCAGTTGAACGCGGCCCGCGACGAGGGCGGTCGGTGGCAGGGTGAGCAGCATGGACGGTCGTGACCTGGTGCGTTCGATGAAGACGTTCGGTTCCGCGGGGCCGGCGCAGGGGTTGCGTACCGTACGGGCGGCGTGGCGCAGGCGGCGTGCGGACGCCGCGGGGCTGCCGCCGCGCGGGGCGGAGCGAGCGCGGGTGCCGGGGGCGATGCGAGAGGTGGAGCCCGCGCCCGGGGGTGGTGTGATCCGGTTCGGCCGTTCGGAGCTGCGGATCCTCGTCGCCGTGAACGGGGCGGTGTTCTGGGGCTGGGACGGGGCGGCGCCGGAGCCGTCGTACGCGCTGGCGGGCCGCTGTCCGGAGCCGGATCCGCGGGCGGTGCTGGAGCCGGACAAGGACGGCGGCCGGCGGGTGGTGGCCGAGCGGGTGACGGTGGCCGTGTCGCGGCACGGCGCGGTGGAGGTGCGTACCCCGGGGGGCGTGGTCCTGCGCCGTGAGCTGCCGCCCCGGTGGTGGGAGCCGGTGGACGGTGGTCCCGCGCGCTGGACGCAGCGGTCGGAGGTGACGGCGGACGCCCGGTTCTTCGGGCTCGGCGGGCGGGCCTCGGGGCCCCGGTTGCGCGACGGTGTGTACCGGCTGTGGAACGGGGGTCCCGGCCGGGCGGGCTCCGCCGCGCGGGACGCGTCGGCGTCGGTCACGATGCCGGTGCAGCTGGTGGTGGCCGACGCGGGGACGCACCTGGTGTTCCACGACAACGCGTGGGACGGCTCGGTGACCCTGCGGGAGGGCGAGGAGGGTGCCGGGTCGGGGCACGACCGGCCGGGCCGGAGCGTGCTGCGGATGGACGGGGGGCCGCTGCGCTGCTGGGTGATGGTGGGGACCCCCGCGCGTGTGCTGCTCGCCTGGGCCTCGCTGACCGGCGCTCCGGCGGTGCCGCCCGCGTGGGCGCTCGGCCACCATCACGGACGGCGCGAGTTCGGCGATGAGCAGGAGCTGCGGCGGGTCGTCGCCGGCTACCAGGAGCGTGAACTGCCGGTCGACGCCGTTCACCTGGACGTCGATCACCTCGACGCCCGTCGGAACTTCACCCTCGACGAGGAGCGGTTCCCCAAGCTGCCGGTCCTCGCCGAGGAGCTGCGGCGGGACGGGATCCGGCTGGTGTCGGTCGTCGATCCCGGGGTCCCGGCCGTGCCGGGGCATGCGCCGTACGACGGCGGGACGGACGCGGACGTGTTCGTACGGGGAGCCTCCGGACCGGTGGTGCGTGGGGTGGGGAGTCCCGGGGACGTGGTGTTCCCGGACTTCACGGACGCGCGCGTGCGGGCGTGGTGGGGCGGGTTGTGCGCGGAGCGGCTGGAGCGGGGGTTCGCCGGGTTCTGGCACCAGCGGGACGAGCCGGTGTCGTTCGCGGCGTTCGGGGATCCGACGCTGCCCCGGTCGGCCCGGCACCGGCTGGAGGGGCGCGGCGGCGATCATCGCGAGGGGCACAACGTGTACGCGCTGTGCATGGCCAGGGCCGGGTACGAGGGCCTGCGGGCGCTGGTGCCCGAGGAGCGGCCGTTCGTCCTCGCGCGCTCGGGCTGGGCCGGGATGCAGCGGTACGGGGGCGCGTGGTCCGGGGAGGCGGGCGCGGGCTGGCCGGGGCTGCGGACGTCGCTGGCGCTGGTGCTGGGGCTCGGACTGTGCGGGGTGCCGTACTCGGGGCCGGACGTGGGCGGCCCTGGGGACGGTCCGTCGCCCGAGCTGTACTTGCGGTGGTTGCAACTGGCGGCGTATCTGCCGCTGTTCCGTACCTACGCGGGTGCGCGGGCGGAGTTCCGCGAGCCGTGGGATTTCGGCGCCGAGGTGCTGGAGCACGCGC
Organism: Streptomyces sp. NPDC127100; assembly: GCF_042724095.1. Classification (NCBI taxonomy): domain Bacteria; kingdom Bacillati; phylum Actinomycetota; class Actinomycetes; order Kitasatosporales; family Streptomycetaceae; genus Streptomyces; species Streptomyces sp. NPDC127100. Next base: position 167,868 of record NZ_JBHXFL010000010.1, on the reverse strand, counting down.
GCGGGGTGCTGGTGGAGCGGCGGCGGCTGTTGCCGTACTTCGTGACGCTGGCGCATCTGGCCCGGCGTACGGGTGCGCCCTATGTGCGGCCGCTGTGGTGGTCGGCGCCCGAGGAGCGGGTCCTGCGGGACTGCGAGGACGCCTTTCTGCTGGGCGACTGCCTGCTGGTGGCGCCGGTGCTGGACCCCGGCGCGGACGGGCGGGCGGTGCGGCTGCCGCGGGGGCGCTGGTACGACACGGTGACGGAGCGGGCGTACGAGGGGCCGGCGCAGGTGCTCGTGGATGCTCCGCCGGGCCGGATTCCGGTGTTCGCGCGCGCGGGGGCGGTCGTTCCCGTGCGCGGGGAGGACGGGCGGCTCGAGCTGGAGGTGTGGGCGCCCGCCCGGGGCCGGGCCGGGGGCGGACTGGTCGTGCCGGACGCCGGGGACGGCTGGGAGGAACCGGCGACCGAGCGGTACGCCGTCCGCTGGGAGGGCCGGCGGGTGGTGGTGGAGCGGGAGGGTGAGGACGGCGCGGGTGCGCCGTCCCGGCCGGTGCGCGTCCGCGGGCTGGCGGAGCGCCCGGCTCAGATGTAGCGGCCTTCGAACCAGGCCCGCACGGCCCGGGTGTGGAGGGGGAAGGCGAGCTCCTCGGCCCGGCGCAGGAGACGCCGGTCCCCGGTCTCGTCGGTGGCGGTGAACGGCGGGAGGTCCTCGGCGGGCCGCTCCGGGAGGAGTCCGAAGAGCAGCAGATGGCCGTCGGGCGAGCTCATGGCGTCGGCGAGTCGTACGTCGCGGCTCGCCGCGTGGATGCCCGTCTCCTCCTCGAGTTCGCGGACGACGGCCTGCCGCCAGTCCTCCCGGTCGTCGATGTAGCCGCCCGGCAGGGCGACTCCCCCGAGGGCGGGGGGCACGGTGCGGGTGATGACGACCAGGGCGGTGCCCTTGGTGTCGTACACGGGCTGGAGGGCGACCGCCACCGGCAGCGGGTTGCGGTAGGCCGTGGTGCCGCAGGCCGGGCAGGTGCGGGGCCAGCCGGAGACGCCCTCTCCGTAGGGCGTTCCGCAGCGCGAACAGTGGGAGTCCGGCGCGGAGTTGGGAACGGAGGTTTCGTTTTCGGACACGCGGCGGACTGTATCCGATCACGGACGGGGCGGCTCCGGCGGGCGGCTCAGTGGCGGCCGGACAGTGACTTCGCGGAGACCGGGAAGTCGAAGTAGGTGTCCGGGTGGGGTTCGGGCTTGTAGGTGAAGTGCCACCACTCCTCGGGGAGGTTGACGAGGCCGGCGTCCTCCAGCGTGTTCTTGAGCAGCAGCCTGTTGGCGCGCTGGATGCCGCTGACGCGGGGGTCGAGGGTGTGGGAGAGGGTGTCGAAGCAGTCGAAGCCGGTGCCCATGTCGACGGAGTTGTCGGGGAAGCGCTCGTCCCGGGGTGCGAAGCAGGGCACCAGCGGCTGCCCGGGGTGGTACGGGCGGGTGGGTCTGGCCGGGAGTTCCACGAGGGTGAGGTCCATGGTCGAGCCGCGGCTGTGGCCGGACTTCTCCGCGATGTAGCCGTCGTCGAACAGGCGGGTCTTGTCGACGTTCGGGTAGAACTCGGGCTTCATCCTCTGGTCGCCGAGGTCCTCGGCCCACCGGACGAAGTGGTCGACGGCGCGTTGCGGGCGGTAGCAGTCGTACACCTTGAGGGAGTAGCCCTGGCTCAGCAGACGGGTCTGGGCGCGGTGGAGGGCCTCGGCCGCGGGGCGGGTGAGGATGCACAGCGGCTGGCGGTAGCCGTCGATGCGCTCGCCGACGAAGTTGTGCCCGGTGGCGTAGCGCATCTCCTGGATGATCGTGGGGTCGACGCTTCTCAGCGCCACGAAGTCCTCGGGCGCCCCGGGTTCGGGAGCGGCCTGGGCGGTGGCGGGGGCGGTGGTCACGGCGAGCAGGGCGGCGACGGTGGTGACCAGTCCGCGTACGGCGGTGGAGAGTCGTGTCATGTCCCCTGCATCTATCAGGCGGGGGCTCCGTGAGGGAAGTAGGCGGAGATCACCCGGCCCGCGCGTCGCGTGACCCGCCCTGCGGGGTCGCGAAGCGTGGGGGCCGGGTGCCGGACCGTCGGACGCGTGGGCGTGGCTCAGGTGGTGACGGGCCGGCGCCGGTCCGCCGCCTGGGCCATCGCGTGCTGGACGACGCCCACGAGGACTTCCTTGACCGACTCCTTGTCACGGGCGTCGCACATCACCAGCGGTACCTCGGTGTCGAGGTCGAGGGCCTGGCGGACGGTCTCGGCCGGGTAGCGGGCCGAGCCCTCGAAACAGTTGACGCCGACGAGGAAGGGGATGGAGCGCCGCTCGAAGTAGTCGACGGCGGCGAAGCAGTCCTCCAGGCGGCGGGTGTCGGCGAGGACCACCGCGCCGAGGGCGCCCTCGGACAGCTCGTCCCACATGAACCAGAACCGCTCCTGTCCGGGTGTGCCGAACAGGTACAGCACCAGGTCCTCGCGCAGCGTGATCCGGCCGAAGTCCATCGCCACGGTGGTGGTGTGCTTGCCCTCCACACCGCTGACGTCGTCCACGGGCCGCCCGGCCTCGGTGAGCAGTTCCTCGGTGCGCAGCGGTCTGATCTCGCTGACCGCGCCGACGAGGGTGGTCTTGCCCACGCCGAAGCCGCCGGCCACGAGGATCTTCAGCGTGACGGGCTCGACCGGCGGCCTGCCGCGCTGAGAACGCCCGAAGATCATCGATTTCCTCTCCTTACCGTGCCCGCGGGCCGCTCCGGCGAGCCGCGGGACCGCTTTCACAGTGCTCGCAGGCCGTTGATCACGTCGCGCAGGATGTTCTCGTCCGGTAGTTCGGCCGGGGGCACCGGCCGGTTGACGTGCACGAGTTCGGCGTCGACGAGGTCCCCGACCAGGACGCGTACGACGCCGACGGGCAGGTCGAGTCCGGCGGCGAGTTCGGCGACCGACTGCGGGGTGTCCCGGCACAGCCCGACGATGTCCACGTGCTCCGGGGCGAGCGTGACGTCCGCCTCCGGATCGTCCGCGTGCGGTTCCGAGACGACCACCGCGATGAGGTCGAGGCGGTGCTGGGCCGTGCTGCTGGTGCGGCCGCGTGTCATGGCGTACGGACGGACGACGGGGCCGGCCTCGTCGTCGAACCAGTGGTCTGTTCCCTGACCGTCTGCGCTCATGTCATCCCACTTACCCGCCCGAGGGCAGATCGGTGCGCGGGGCGGTGCCCAGGTGCGCACCGACCCGCTTGACGAGGAGGGTCATCTCGTAGGCGACCTGGCCGACGTCGGAGTCGGCGTCCGACAGGACGGCGAGGCAGCTGCCGTCGCCGGCGGCCGTGACGAACAGGAAGGCGTCGTCGAGTTCGACGACCGTCTGCCGGACGCTGCCCGCGTCGAAGTGGCGGCCCACTCCCTTGGCGAGGCTGTGGAAGCCGGAGGCCACTGCTGCCAGGTGCTCGCTGTCCTCCCTGGTCAGGTCCTTGGAAGCCCCGGTGGCCAGGCCGTCGCCGGACAGGACCACGGCCTTGCGGATGCTCGCGACACGCTCCACCAGGTCGTCGAGGAGCCAGTTGAGCTCCCCGGACCCGGCCGTCGTGTGGTCGGTCGCCTTCGGTGCGGTCATCGACCGTCCCCCTTAGTCGTTCGTTGTGGTGCCTGTGGTGCCTGTGGCGTCGGTGGTCGTGACGCCTGTGGTGGTGTGCCGTCGTCGGACGGGGCGTCGCCCGCGGCGTTCTCCTGGCGACCGCGCTGCCAGCCGCGCTGGAGCGAGGCCATGCGGCTGCGCACTTCCTCGGCGTCCCGGTCGGCCGGGGCGGACCGGTCCTCGGCGGGCTTTCCGGTGCCGCGCTTGAGGTGGAAGCCGGAGGCCACTGCTGCCAGGTGCTCGCTGTCCTCCCTGGTCAGGTCCTTGGAAGCCCCGGTGGCCAGGCCGTCGCCGGACAGGACCACGGCCTTGCGGATGCTCGCGACACGCTCCACCAGGTCGTCGAGGAGCCAGTTGAGCTCCCCGGACCCGGCCGTCGTGTGGTCGGTCGCCTTCGGTGCGGTCATCGACCGTCCCCCTTAGTCGTTCGTTGTGGTGCCTGTGGTGCCTGTGGCGTCGGTGGTCGTGACGCCTGTGGTGGTGTGCCGTCGTCGGACGGGGCGTCGCCCGCGGCGTTCTCCTGGCGACCGCGCTGCCAGCCGCGCTGGAGCGAGGCCATGCGGCTGCGCACTTCCTCGGCGTCCCGGTCGGCCGGGGCGGACCGGTCCTCGGCGGGCTTTCCGGTGCCGCGCTTGAGCTGGGGGGCCAGGTTGGCCTGCCGCACGCGTCGGGGCAGCGCGCCGTCGTCGGCGCCGGTGCCCGGTCCGGAGTCGTCCGCGGCACCGGACACGGGCTCGGCGGGCCGGGCGCGGCTCGGGAGGGCGGGGGGGCCGGGCGTCCGGCCGGGGTCGCCGTCCCGCGCGGGTCCGCCGTCCGCCGGGGGCCCGCCCTGCGCGCGGGGGGTACCGCGGCGGCGGGACGGGAGGGACGGCAGCGCGTCGGGTTCCGGACGGTCCGCCCGGTCTCCGGTGTCGGTCCGGGGCGTGTCGTCCGCACGGTCGCGGGAGCCGCGCTCGGGGACGGGGCGTCCGTGCGAGCTGACCAGCTTGGGGGTCCGTCGGCGGGGCAGCGGGACCGGGGCGTTCGGGTCTCCCTGGGCACCGGGCCGGACCGGACCGTCCGGCCGCTCGGAGCTTCCGGGCGGTTCCGGGGCCGCGGGGAACCGGTCCGGGCGCGGCGGCCCCTCGGCGTCCTGGCCTCGTCGTTCGCCGCGGCGGATCACCGCGTCGTCGTCGGCCGCGGCGAGGGAACGCCGCGGGCGGAAGAGGCCGCCGCGCTCGCCGTCCTCGTCGAGCCCGCCGGGGAGGTCGCCGAGGGCGTCCAGGTCGACGGGCGCCTCCAGTTCGACCGGTCCGTCCAGCAGGGGTGCCGGGCGGCCCGGCAGCCGGGCCGGCACGTGGGCGAGGGCGGAACGTCGGCTTGCCTCCCGCTCGTTCTCCCTGGCCTGCTGCGGCCGGTCGAGGCGGAACCCGATGCCGTTGGTGTCGGGCGCGTCGTCGGTCAGCAGCGCGTCGGGGACGAAGACGACGGCGGTGGTGCCGCCGTACGGGGAGGGTTGCAGGGAGACCCGGACGTTCTGCCGCTGGGCCAGCCGGCTGACGACGAACAGGCCGAGCCGGTCGGTGTCGGAGAGTTCGAAGTCCGGGGTCTCGGCGAGCCGGAGGTTGGCGTCGAGGAGCGCTTCGGCCGTCATGCCGAGGCCGCGGTCGTGGATCTCCAGGGTGAATCCGTTGGCGACCCGGTCGCCGAGGACCTGCACGGCGGTGTGCGGAGGCGAGAACACCGTGGCGTTCTCCAGGAGTTCGGCCACCAGGTGGGTGAGGTCGGCGACGGCCGGCCCGGTGACTGCGATGCGGGGCAGCCGGCGGACCTCGATGCGCTCGTAGTCCTCGACCTCGGCGACCGCGGCCCGCACCACGTCCATGAGCTGGACGGGCTTGCGCCACTGCCGGGAGGGGGCGGCGCCGGAGAGGATGACCAGGCCCTCCGCGTGCCGGCGCATACGGGTGGTCAGGTGGTCCAGGCGGAAGAGGTCGGCGAGTTCCTCGGTGTCCTCGGTGCGGCGTTCCATGGTGTCGAGCAGGGTGAGCTGCTTGTGCAGCAGTACCTGGCTGCGGCGGGCGAGGTTGACGAACACCTCGGAGACCCCGGAACGCAGTTCGGCCTGCTTGACGGCGGCCTCCACGGCGGCGCGCTGGAGCGTGTTGAGGGCCTGGCCGACCTCGCCGATCTCGTTCCTGTCGTACTCCAGGCGCGGCACCTCGGTCTCCACGTCGACCTGCTCGCCCGCCGAGAGACGGCGCATGACGCCGGGCAGGCGGACGCCGGAGGCCTCGTGGGCCTCCAGGCGCAGCTGCCTGAGGTCGCGGATCAGGGCGCGGCCGACGCGGACGGACAGGAAGAGGGAGAACAGCACGGCGATCAGTCCGAGCGCGCCGGCGACGACCGCCTTGGTGATGACGTTCATCGCGACCGGCCGGACGCGGTCCTGGTAACGGTCGGCGGCCTGGTCGTCGAGGTCGCCGAGTTCGTCGAGGACGCTCCCGGCGGCGGTGTCCCAGCTCTCGGCGCTGACCCCGCGGGGGGTCCCGTCCTCGGTGGAGACGGCCGCCTCCTCGGCGACGCGCAGGGGGGCGGAGGAGGCGTTCTTCCAGAAGCGCTCGTACCGGCCGCGCTCCGTGGCGGGCAGCAGCGGGAGGTTGCTCTCGTACAGCACGGTGCGCTGCGCGACGAGGTCCGAGACGTCCCGTGTCTCGCTCCGGGTGAGCCTGCCGGTGACCAGGGCGGAGCCGAGCAGGGCGTCCTCCCGGGAGAGCAGTTCGCGGGCGCGGGAGACGTTGACGAGGGCGCGGTACTCCTTGTAGAGGCCGACGTCGTCGACGACGCGGAGGTTGGCGAGCAGGGCGTGGCAGGGGTCGACCAGGCGGTTGTAGAGGCCGAGCGCCTGCGCGCGGTCGACGGTGCCGTCCTCGACGCTGCGGCGCAGGGGGGCGATGCCGTCGAAGGAGTCCAGGACCGCGGTCAGGCGGTCCTTCCCGGCCTCGTCGAGCGCGTCGCGCACGTCGGAGTCGGCGGCGTTGCGGCGGATCTCGGCGACGGCCTCGTCGGTGGCGGTGCGGCTGCGCTCAAGGGCGGAGAGGCCGTCGGAGGCGCGTGGGTCGGCGAGGTGGACGAGGGTCTGGCGGCGTTCCTGCTGGAGGACGCGGACGGTGTCCTCGACGGGGTAGCCGACCTGCTCGACGAGGGTCGACACGCTGAACAGCCGGCCCGCCTCACGACCCGTGAGCACCGTGGCGAAGGCCCAGATCGCCGTCAGGGACACCAGCGGCACGAGAAGCAGCGCCACGATCTTCCGGCGGATCGACTTCCCGCGAAAGCGCATGGACTCCCCCAGCTGGACCCCCACCGGCAGGGGGCACACATGTGCGTCAACAAACGGCGCGAGCCTACTACTGACGCACAGGGAACTCGAAGGCCTTTCCGGAGGGTCAACTTCCGCACCGACGGCGGGAGATGGTGAGTTGTCCGGTCATTGCGGGAGATTGCTCCCGGGTTCCGGCGGACGGTGCGCGGGCATGCCGGCGCGGCACGGCGGGCGAGTTGGCCGAAACTTTTCGACTACGGGGAATTTCCGGGAATCCTGGCGGGCCGCGGTTCGTCCTTCCCCTAGGGAAACCGGGGCGGAATCGGCCACAGGAGCCGCATCCCGCCTCCGGGCGGCGTAAAGCGAGGCAAGCCGGGCAGCCAGAGGGGAGCCGGGTCTTCGGACGCGGGCGAGCGGTTGGCAGGCGGTGGGGAGTGACATGGTGATGGGCACGGCGGAGCGGCGCAGGGCGCCGGAGGACGCCGGGGCGGCCGCGTCGGCGGCGGGATCGGGTCCCGGGGTACCGGATCGCGACATCCCGGCGCGCGGACGCGCCGTCGAGGGGCCGGAGCGGGACCGGCGGGAACCGCAGCCGGTCTACCGGCAGTTGTGGACGGAGGAGCCCGCTCGGCGACGACGGCTGCCGGACCCGGTGCGTACCGCCGCGGTGCGTGCGGTGCTCGTCGTGGCCGTGACGCTGATCCTGGCGATGGTGGCCTTCCTGTGCACGATGGCCGGATCCTGGCTGGCGTTCCCGATGGTGCTCAGCAGCGTGGCCGGCACGGTGGTGGCCACGTGGGGCGTACTCGACGTGTGGGTGACGCGTCAGGTCTGGAACCAGCGCCACGGTGTCGTGTCGGTGCCGAGCAGCACCGCGCGGGCCATGCGGCGCGAACGGCGCCGGGCGCGGCGGCAGGCACGGACCGCCGAGCGCGCCCTCGGGCGGATACGCGGGCGCGGCCGCGCGGGGCAGCTTTCGCATCCCTGAGCGGCCGTGTGCCGGTCCTGGGCACCGCCGGACATCCGGTGTCCGGCGGTGCCTCTTTGCCGGCCGCGGTGTGCGGGCGGCTAGGCGGGTGGCTGGGGGGCGGGCGCGGGCCGCTTGTACATCCGGGTCGCCGTGATCTCGCTGTGCACCGCGTCCGCCTCGCCGGCCGGGGCCTGCTGGGGCAGCCCCGGTCGCAGGTGCTCCTCCACGCTGATGTACTTCAGGCCGGCCCTGAGGTCGGCGTCGTTGCGCAACCGGATGACCAGCGGGAACTCGGCCAGGGCGGTCGTGTCGAACAGGCCGGTGGTGTAGAGGAGCTGCACGCCGAGCGCGTCGGAGACGGCCCGCTGGAGCTCCAGCAGATACGTGGCGTTGGCTCGGCCGATGGGGTTGTCGAGGAACAGGGTGCCGGCGTGCCGGTGCCGGTCGCGGCCCCGGTCGTTGCTGCGGAGCGCCGCCATCGTGCAGTAGAGGGCGATGGCCGCGGTGAGCAGCTGGCCGCCGGAGAAGACGTCGCCCATCTGCCCGACGGGGACGCGCTCGGCCCGCAGGACGGCGTCGGGCTTGAGGATCTCGACGGCGACGCCCTTCGGCTGGAGGGCGGCGGCGACGCCGCGCAGCAGCAGGGACATGCCGTCGCGGCGCAGGTCGGAGTTCTTCCGCACGGCCGCCCTGGTCGCCTCGTCGACGACCTCGCCGAGCCGCTCGGTGAGGGTGGCCTGGTCGGGCTCCTCGAAGCGGATGCGCAGGAACTCCTGCCCGGACCACTCGCCGAGCCCTTCCGGCAGCCGGGAGAGCCGCTGGGCGGAGCGCAGGGTGGCGAGGGCAGACTCGACCAGGCCGCGCAGCCGGTCCACGATCGAGTCGCGGTTGCGCTCCAGCTGGGCCAGCTCGTCGGTCAGGACCCGCAGCCGGGGCGCGAAGGCGTCCGCCCACTTGCCCGCGTGCTCGGGCAGCGCGGAGGCGGGCAGCTCGCGGATCTGCTGCCGTGCCGGGGTGCGGACCTGTTCGTAGCGCGTGGAGTTGGCGTGCCGGACGAGGACGTCGCTCGCCTCGCGGACGGCCGCCTCCGCGGCGGACAGGTCGGCGGCGCAGCCGCGCAGCGACCGGCGGGTCTCGGCGGCGGACTGCCGGGCCTCGTCCAGGCTCCCCGGGTAGGGGTCGTGGTCCTGCGGCTCGTCGTCGGACGCCGGATCGCGCAGCAGGTCGCGGAGCATCGCGGCGATCTCGTCGAAGCCGCCGGCCGCGTCCTCGGCGGCGCGGTGCGCGTCGAGCAGCTGGGCGTGGGCGTCGCGGGCCTGGGCCAGGGCCTCGGTGCGGGAGGCGAGTTCCGCGGTGGCCGTGCGCAGCAGGGCCTGGGCGTGCTCGGCGTCGGCCGGGACCAGGTCCTCGGGGAGTTCGGTGTGGGCGTCGCCGTCCTCGGGTGCGTGCCGCTCGGCCTCGCCGCGCAGCCGGCCGAGCTGCTCGCTCGCGGTCGACACGCGGGTCTCCAGGAGCTGCACCAGCTCTTCGGCGCGGGCGGCGGCGGCCTGCCGGGAGGGCCCGTCGGAGCCGTCGGGCGACTCCAGCAGCTGCGCGGCCCGGGTGCGGACCTTGTTGCTGAGCCGGTCCAGCTCCGCGCGGGCCGCGCTCTCGTCGCTCTCCGCGCGGGCCTGCTCGGCGCGCAGGTCGGCGCCGACGCCGACCTTCTCGTACACCTGGGAGGCGGCGCGGTAGGCCTCGCGGAGGTCCGGCAGAGCCTTCGGCGCGTCCGTGCCGTTCCCGGGTGCGTCGTCGGGCACGTCGTCGGGGGCGCCCGCGATCTCGGCGCGCTCGGCGCGCAGGGCTCGGGCGGTGCGACGGGCGTCGTCGGCGGCGCGCTGGGCGGCGCGGCGGTCCTCGTCGGCGGCGCGGGCCCGCTCCAGGCAGACCTGGGCGCGGGCCTCGGCCTCGGCGCCCTCGTCGGCGAGCTCCCGGAGCCTGGCCTGCCAGCCGGCGCGCTCGCGCAGCCGGAAGGCGAGTCCCGCGAGGGCGTCGGCGGCGCGGCGGGCCTTCTGCGCGGCCTCCTGGCGTTCGTCGCGCATCCGGACGGCCTCGGCGGCGTTCTCGTCGGCCTCGGCCCGCACGGTGCGCGCCTCGGTCAGCTCGGCCTCGGTCTCCTCGGCGAAGGCGCGCGCCTCCTCGGCGGTCCGCGCCAGTTCGGCGAGGCGCCCGGCGGGGCAGCCGGAGCGCCAGGAGGCGAGCCGGGCCGCCAGTTCCCGGTCCTTGCCGAGCCGGGCGGCGAGTGCGCGGATCTCCTCGTCGCGTTCCGCCGCCCGCGCGCGCAGGGCCTGGCGCTCCTCGTCGGCGGCGTGCTCGTCGTGCATGGCGGGGTTCGGCGGTACGAGGAAGACGTCCTCGGCGCCGGACTCGGTGGCCGGGGTGGGCGCGAGCAGGGCGGCGGCGGTGCCGACGGCGACCGCGGAGCGCGGCAGCAGGGCCGCGTCGCCGAGGACGTCCCGGGCGCGGGTGTGCGAGTCCGGGTCGGTGATGATCACACCGTCGACCAGCTCGGGCCGGGCGGCCAGCACGCGCGCGTGGTCGGCGGGGTCGACGGCCTGCGCCAGGTAGCGCCAGCCGGGCAGGGCGGGGATGCCGTGCTCTCCGAGGAACTCCACGGTGGCCAGCACGTCGGGGCCGGCCGGCAGCAGTCCGCCGTCGCCGAGGGCGCCGAGGATGCGGGAGTCGTCGGCGGCGGCGGTGCGCAGGTCGAACAGGTGGCGCTCGGCGGAGGAGACCGTGTCGTCGAGCAGCTCGCGCAGTTCGTCGGCGAAGCGGTCGAGTTCCTCGGCGGTCAGGGCGCCGCCGGATGTCCGGGGCGGGTCGGCGGGGCGGTCGTGGTCCGCGTCCTGCCGGGGCTGGGGGATGCCCGGGCGGGGCGTGGCGGCCAGGCCGAGCAGCTCCGCGAGCCGGTCCTCGGCGGCCAGGGCAGCGGCCGTGCGGCGTTCGGCCTCGTGGGCGCGCTCGGCGGCGGTGGCCGCGTCGGCCGCGCGGGCGGCGGTCAGCTCGGCGCGGGTCTCGGCGGCGGCGGCCTCGCGCGCGTGCTCGGTGGCCCGGCGGGCGGCCTCGCGGGCGGTGTCCCAGGCGGCGACCGTCGTCTTCTCCGCGTCGCTGGCCTCGAGGGCGGCGCGGGCGGGGTCGGCGTCGGGGGCGCTGTCGTCGAGCCAGCCGGCGCGGACCGCCTCGGCGGTCTCCTGCTCGACCTCGGTCAGACGCTGGCGCAGGTGCCCGGCCTCGCTGCGGGCCCGCTGGGCCTCGGTGGCGGCGGCGGTGGAGTCCCGGTGGGCGGCGTCGCCGACGTCCTGGAGGGCGGCGGACCGCTCCTCCTCCTCGTTGGCCTGGTGCTCGGCCTTGCCGGCCGCCGCGTGCAGGGCGCGGACGAGGTCGACGGCGGCTCTGGCGCGGGCGGCGAGCGCGGGCGCCGCGTCCCGTTCGGCCTCCTGGATGGCGGCGGACACGCGGGCGACGCGGTCGGCGGCGGCGCGGTGGCGCAGGACGGCTTCGGCGGCCTGCCAGGCGGAGTGCAGGGTGCGCGCGTCGGCGAGTTCGCGCTTCTGCGCGGCGGCCGACTTCTCGGCGGCGGTCAGTGCCAGGGAGGCGTGCCGGTAGGCGAGTTCGGCCGCGACGAGGCCGCTGCGGTGGCGGGCCGACTCGGTGTGCGTGACGGCGTAGGCGGCGGCGGTGACCCGCTGGGCGAGGTCGGCCGCCCGGGCCCGCTCCTGGCCGCCGCGTGCCGAGAGCCGGCGGGCCAGGGCCCTGGTGCGGCGTTCGGCTCCGGTGTGGATGTCCCGGGCGCGGGTGCGGGCCTCGGCGGCCTCGACGATCCGTCCCAGGAGGTCGACGGAGCCGGCGGTGAAGTCGCGTTCGGCCATCAGCTCGGCGCGGCGGCCCAGCTTGTTGCCGAAGCCGCTGACCAGGTCGGCGAGTCCGTCGGTGTCGCGGGTGTCGGTGACGGCGCGCAGCAGCAGGTCGGTGAAGTCGGCGTCCTTCTTGACCGCGAACAGGCCGGCCGCCTCGCCCTCGTCGGCGTTCATCTCGCGCTGGTAGCGGAAGAGTTCGGGGTCGAGGCCCAGGTCGCCGAGGTGCTCGATCCAGCGGTCGTGGGTCTCCTCCCAGTGCACCTCCAGGTGCGGGTAGGCCTTGCCGGCATCGGTGAGCGCGTCCCGGAAGCCCTTCATGGTGCGCCGCCGGCCCTGGGCGCCGGAGACGCCCTCGACGGGCGGGCGGACGGAGGTGGCCTCGGCGACGGGCAGGTTGTCCAGGGTGAGTCCGGGGCCGGGCCGGAACGAGTACCAGGCCTCGGCGAACTTCCGCGGATCGTTGGAGACCTGGCGTCCCCGCCACTCGCTGACCTTGCCGACGACGACGCACTCGCCGGTCTGCACGTGCTGCCACTCCAGCGCCACGTGGCCGCAGTCGTCGGCGAGCAGGAACTTGCGCAGCACGCCGGAGCTGGCGCCGCCCAGGGTGTTGCGGTGGCCCGGCAGCATCACGGAGAAGATCAGCTTGAGCAGGACGGACTTGCCGCCGCCGTTCTCCAGGAACAGCACGCCCGCGGGCGCGGGACGGCGCGGCGGGCCGACGGGCTCCTCCTCGAAGAACTCCGCCTGAGCGGGCGCGGGGCGGGGCACGGGCTCGCCGACACCGCGCAGGTCAAGCACGGTGTCGGCGTAGCGCGCACCGGCGGGTCCGATGGAGTAGAGGCGGACCCGGGACAGCTCGTACATGGCGGACTCTCGTAAGTCTTCGTGAAGTCGGGGACGTTCGGGGGCGTGGTGGGGCGGGCGTCGGGGAGCAGGGTCAGGACGAGTGGAACGGCAGTCCCGCGTCGGCGACCAGCTCCAGGTCCTCCGTGTCGTCCGCGGGCAGCAGGGTCGCCGTGCCGTCGGTGACCGGGACGACACCGAGCTCCAGCAGCTCGGCCATCGCGGCGCTGCCCGCCATGTCCCGCACCTGGAGCTGGTAGCGGGCGGTCGTGCGGTAGGTGCCGCCGTTGTCGTCGCCGGTGCGCTGGAGGAAGCCCGACTCGGTGAGGAACGCGGCGGCCTTGCCGACGATGCCGGTGGTGGAACCGGGGAGTCTGCGCGCGTCCTTGGTGGCGCCGGTGGCGCTGCGCCTGGCCCAGATCCGCCAGGCCGCCTCCAGGCCGGGGGCGTCGGTGGCCGGGTCGGTGTTCTCGCCCTGCTGCTCCGCGCGCTCCTCCAGGCGCCGGCAGGCCTGGCGGACGAAGGCGTCCACGCCGTTGACGGTGACGCGGCCGATGTAGCCGTCGTCGGCGAGGTCCTCGGGGCGCGGGTAGGCCATGGCGGCGACGGCGAGGTGGGCGAGGCCGTGGAGGAAGCGGTCGCCGGAGTCGGTGGCGGCGCGGCGCGCGTAGTCGCCCATGCGGACGGCGAACACCGAGTCCTCGGCGGCCGTCACGGCCATGCCCGCGCGCGGGGACACCTCCAGGACGACGAGGCCGAGGCCGGTGGCCACGGCGTCGGCGAGGCGCGCGAAGGGCGGATCCTCGCGGTACCGGCGCAGCAGGTCGGCGTACTCCTGGTCGCGGGCGGGGAGCAGCTTGGGCTGGAGGCCGAAGGCCACGAGTCGCGCCGCGTCGGCGGCGTCGGCGGGCGTGACGGCCGCGGTGGCCGGTGCGGCTCCCGGCTCCGCCGGTTCGCTCCGGTCGACGTGCTCGGTCACGGTCGGTGCTCCTCGTGGTCGCGGTGGTGGGGCTGGTGATCGCGGTGCGGCCGGTGCCCGCGGTGGTGCGGCTGCGTCACGCGGTGGCGTGACCGGTACGGGCGGTGGTGCGGCTCGCGGGGGTGCGGCCGGTGCCGGGGGGCCTTCATGCCGCCTCCGTCCGGTCCGCCGCCATCCCGGCCGCGTCCAGCAGCGCCGTACCGACGATGAGGTCGGCGCCGCCGAACTCGGGATCGTCCAGTTCGGTGCCGTCGTCCACGGCGAACAGCAGCTTGGGCTCGCCCTGCCGGTAGGCGGTGCCGACCGGTGGGCTGGCCGCGTGCACGGCCAGCAGGGCGACGAGGTAGGGCAGGTCGGGGTCCTGCGCGCGGGCGTCGGCCAGCAGCCCGGACAGCCGGCGCGGGGCGTCGTGCGGCACGTCGAGCAGCTCCATGGCGGAGGCCAGCTGCTCCTCGCTGAAGCGGCTGTCGTCCGGGGTGGCGATCAGGTCGGGCTCCGGCATCTCGGCGCCGAGGTGTTCCCGCTCCACCGGCGGGGTCAGCAGGATGTCGACGAGGTCGCCGACCCGCACGGAGACGGGTGTGCGCAGACCGGTGCCGTGCGCGAAGAAGGCGTCGGTCGCGCGCAGCGCCTGCTCCAGGGGCAGCGGCAGGACGGGGGCGAGGAGGTGCCCGTACAGGTCGAGGCCCGAGGTCGTCAGGGGGGTGGCGAAGGCCTGCCGGTCCTGTTCGGCGCGGAAGAGCGGGCCGGCCTCCAGCAGCCGGGACTGGAGCTGGGTGTGGCGGCGGATGCAGTCCTTGACGATGTCGACGAGCTCGGCGGCGCGGCGCTTGTGCTCGGGCTCCTCGGACTCGTCGCGGGCCTTGCGGATGTTGGTGAGGATCGCGTTCTCGTGGCGGTACCGGTCGGCGACGTGGTCCAGGGCCTCGGTGATCATGTCGGGCACGGTGTTCAGCCAGTCGACCGCGCGGACGTTGCGCCGGGTGGCGTCCAGGGCCTTGCGCAGGGTCTCCGAGTACTGCACGGTCCGGTACCGGGCCTGCTCGGCGGCGAGCTGGGCGTCCGCGAGCCTGCCGCGGCTGATCAGCACCTCCAGCTTGACCTCGGCGGCGATCTGGGCGCTGGTGACATCGGTGTCCAGGGCGCCGACCAGGACGTTGACCGCTTCGTCGGTGGTGCGCAGATAGACGGTGCCGCCGGGGCCGGGCACCTCCTCCAGCAGCTTGAAGTCGTAGTCGCGCCGCACATAGGTGCCGTCCGGCTCGAAGGTGCCGTACACCGCGCGGAAGCCCCGGTCGACGCTGCCGACGTTGATCAGGTTCTCCAGGACCCAGCGGGCCACCCGCTCGTGCTCGGCGGCCGGACGCGAGGGGGCCTGGGCGGCGACGCGCGGGACGAGCCGGGCGACTATCTGGTCGTGGTCGGCGCCCGTGTCGAAGTCCATGTTCAGGGTGACGAGGTCGATGGCGGCGAGGGCGACCTCCGCCATGCCGTACACCGAGTACTCGCCGGCGAGGTTGGCCTTGCGCGCGTCGAGGTCGTGCAGCGGCGCCGTGCAGGCGAGCGCGCGCAGCCGCCGCGCCAGTCCCTCGTCGGCGGCCGGGCCCGGGGCAGGGCGCGGCCCCGCGCTGAGCTGGGGCGGAACACTGTCCGTCGATGCAGGCGAAGTCACGGTGCACAGACTAGGTCCTCGCTCCGACAACAACCCAAACGGCGCAGAACCACCGCCCCCGGCACCGGCCGTCGCCGGGCCCCCGCCGCCCCTCAGGCCGGTGCGGCCCCGTCGTCGCCGACCCGCCGCAGGTACACGTCCACGAGCCGCTCCAGGGACTTCTCGAGGTAGCCGGCGAGCAGCCGCTCGGCCCCCTCCCGGTCCCCCGCGCGGAGCGCCTCCAGTATCTCCGCGTTCCGCGCGATGTACGGCTCGTGCAGGCGCCGCGGGTCGTCCACGACGTGGAAGGCGAGGCGCAGTTCGGCGAAGACGCTGCGCATCAGCTCGTCCGTGCGTTCGCTGCCGGCAAGGGCGACCAGTTCCCGGTGGAAGTGGATGTTGGCCGTACCCACACCTTTCCAGTCACCTTCGCCGGCCGCCCGGCGCCCGTCCTCGACGGCCGTGGCGACCCCGTCGAGGGCGTACGGCGGCTCTCCGAGGCCGCGGACGACGGCGCACTCGACCAGGCCGCGGGTGCGGTAGATGTCCTCGACGTCCTCGACGGTCAGGACCCGGACGAAGACGCCGCGGTTCAGCTCGTGGACGAGCAGGCGTTCGTGGGTGAGCAGGCGGAACGCCTCGCGCAGGGTGTTGCGGGAGACGCCGAGGGCGCCGCCGATGCTGTCCTCGGACAAACGTGTCCCGGGCGGGAAGTAGCCGTCCGCGATGCGGCTCCTGAGGATGTCCGAGACCCGCTCCGCGGTGCTGGTCCGTCCGAGGAGGACGCGGTCGCCGGCCAGTCCCGTCAACTGCTCTGCCATGACCGGAATTCAATCGCAGATACCTGCACGAAACAACATGGGTATTGAGGGATCGTTGAACGATCCCCTACGGTGCCGTCAGATGTCCCCGCGGCGCCCCCTTCGCACGGCGCCGTCGCACCGACCGGCTCACTCGACAAGCACCCTCCGTCCTCCCCTGCGAGGTGCCCATGAGTACGACCCCTCCACGCCAGGTTCCGCCCGCCGGCATCCATGCCGGCAGCGCCGGACTCCCCACGGACGGCGCCGCGTTCGGCGGCCACGCCCTCGACTCGCACGACCGCAGCCGGCGCGGCGCCGGCTCCGCCGGAGACCCTCGGGACGGAACCGGCGTGCACCACTCGCAGCGCGCGACCGGGGACCGGCCGATCACCCTCGTCGAGGAGCACGCGCCCGCGTGGAGCCCGGGAACGGCCCGCGCCCGCTTCCGGAACGGGCTGGCCGGCCCCACCGCCGGAGTGGCGGCCGGGCACACCCAGGCCAACCTGATCTCGGTGCCCGCCGACTGGGCGTACGACATGCTGCTGTTCTGCACGCGCAACCCGAAGCCGTGCCCGGTGCTGGACGTCACGGACGCCGGGAGCTGGACCACCGTTCTCGCCGACGGGGCCGACCTGCGCACCGACCTGCCGCGCTACCGGGTGTGGCGGGACGGCGAACTGGTGGAGGAGCCCACGGACGTGCGCGCGCACTGGCGGGACGACCTGGTGTCGTTCCTGCTCGGCTGCAGCTTCACCTTCGAGTCGGCGCTGACCTCGGCGGGCGTGCCGATCCGCCATGTCGAGCAGGGCCGCAACGTGCCGATGTACGTGACCGGCCGCCAGTGCCGTCCGGCCGGGCGGCTGCACGGCCCGATGGTGGTCTCCATGCGCCCGGTGCCGCCCGCGCACCTGTCGGCGGCGATCCACGAGACCGGCCTGCTCCCGGCCGTGCACGGCAGCCCGGTGCACTGCGGCGATCCCTCGGCACTCGGCATCGAGGACCTGGGCCGGCCCGACTTCGGTGACCCGGTGGACACCGCGCCGGACGACATCCCGGTGTTCTGGGCCTGCGGGGTCACTCCGCAGGCCGCGGTGACGGCCTCGCGTCCGCCCTTCGCCATCACCCACGCCCCGGGGCAGATGTTCCTCACGGACGCCCGCGACGAGCAGTACCGCGTGGTCTGACATCCGTGCCGGACACGGAGCCCGTCGGCGACACACCCACCGCCGTGCCGCCGGACCCGGACGGCACGCGTCGACGGGGACCGCGCGAAACCCCACCCCCCGCGCGGCGGGCGGCTCCGGGCCGGGCGGCCGCGGGTCACACGGCGGGCGGATCCGGAACGGGCGGGGCGGAACGGGCCCTTCACACGGCGGGCGCGTCCGGGTTGAAGCGGCTGCGCACCGCCGTCTGCACCTCGTCCTCCTCGGCCGGGTCGGCGGCGAGCCTGCGCAGCCGTTCGACGACGCGGTTGTCGCCGGTCTCGGCGTATCGGGCGGCCAGTTCCCGGGTCGTCTCCTCGCAGTCCCACAGGCACTCGACGGCGAAGCCGGCGGCGAAGGACGGGTCGGTGGCGGCCAGCGCTCGGGCGGCGCGGCCGCGCAGGTGGGAGGAGGCGGTCTCGCGGTAGATGTGGCGCAGCACGGGGGCGGCGCAGGCGATGCCCAGCCGACCGGTGCCGTCCACGAGGGTCCACAGGGTCGGCGCGTCGGGGCCCTCGCCCCGTACCGCCTCCCGCAGCGCGGCGAGGACGAGCTCGCTGTCCTGCGCCCCGCCCCGGCAGGCGAGCACGCGTCCGGCGGCGGCGCCCAGGGCGTCGGGCCGGTGGACCCAGCCGCGCGCCCGGTCGACCGCGGCGGGGCCGCGCATGCGTTCGTAGGCGGCGACGGCGGCCTCGACCACGGGCGCCGGGCCGGTGACGACCGCGGCCTCGATCAGACCGAGGACCTCGGGATCGTCGCAGTCGGCGAGATAGCGCAGGGCCGTGCAGCGGGCGCCCTCGGTGCCGGACCGCGCGGCCTCGACGATCTCGGCCCGGTCGTCCGGACCCGCGACCGCGGTGAGGCAGCGGGCGGCGGGCACGTGGAGCGCGGCTCCGCGCTCCACGCCCTGCTGGGCCCACTCGAACACGGCTCCGACGCTCCAGCCGGGGCGCGGCCCGCCGGGGCTCATCTGCCGCTGCCACCGGTCGAAGCAGCCCGTCTCGTGGGCGGCACGCACGCGCGTGGCGATCGATTCGCGCGGATCCTCCGCCCACAGCCGCCAGGGCCTGGGCTCGAAGGCGTCGCGCACGGCGGCGGCCAGCTCCGCGTCGCCCTCGGGATCTCGCGGGAAGCGGGCCAGCACGGGCGCGGCGAGGGCCCGCAGTCCCGCGTCGTCGTCGCGCAGCGCCAGCTCGTCCAGGGCCCAGGCCCAGTTGACGCCGTGGGCGGCGTACCGGCGCAGCAGGTGGAGCGCGTCGAGCCTGCCGTAGGAGGCGAGGTGGCCGAGGACCGCGAGGGCCAGCCCGGTGCGCGACTCGTCGGAGTCGAGGACGTCCTCCGGGTCGAAGAGGTGGGTCTCGATCGCGTCCAGCTCGCCGTTCAGGTCGAGGTAGAGGCGGGCGTAGTAGAGGGAGCGGTTCTCCACCTGCCAGTCGTGGCGGGGGTCGCGCAGCACGCAGTGGTTGAGCGCCGCGAGCGCCTCGGCGCGCGGGGCGGTGAGCGCGTGCAGCGTGCCGTCGCCTCGACCCCGCTGCAGCAGGCCGAGCAGGGTACCGCTGGGCGCTATGACCGGATCGAACATGGGATACAGCCTCACATCAAGCGTCGACGCAACCGGGAACCACGCGTTACCTGGCCGCGTGACAACACGTCGGAGCGCCCGCCGTCTCTTGCTTGCCGTGAACCATGTTCCTCTGCCTCTCGTCGGTGGCCCAGGCGGGCCGCATCACGGCCCGCGCGGTGCGGCACTACCTGCCCAGCCATCGCGTCCGTGAACCACGTCGTCATGATGACCCGGCGGTCACATCTGCCGCGACCGAAATTTCGGCGGCCTCGTACCGCCTCCCCCGTTTATCGTATTTTCCCTGGTCAGCACGTCGGACCAGGAGTGGATCAGCGGTGGTTCACGCCAGTCCGAACAGCTCGAGCAGCTCGGTCCGGGCGAACATCCGCGCCGTGTCGACCGCCGACGGAGTGCCCGCGGACGGATCGGCGCCGGCCTCGAGGAGCGCCCTGGTCACGTCCGTCTCCCCCTTGAAGGCGGCACCGGCGAGCGGGGTCTGGCCCCGGTCGTTGACCCGGTCCGCGTCGGCGCCGCGGGTCAGCAGCGCGCGCACGGTGCCGGCGTGGCCGTGGTACGCGGCGAGCATGACGAGGGAGTCGCCCCGGTCGTTGGTGAGGTCGGCCGGCACGCCGGCGTCCACGTAGGCCACCAGCTCCTCGGTCCGCCCCTGCCGGGCCAGATCGAAGATCTTGGTCGCCAGCTCCACGACCTCCGGGTCGGGGGCTTCACTCATCGGCCGGACCACCTCTCACTCACGGACGTACGAACGTCGGGGACTGCGTGTGCGCACGGCCGCGAGCGGTGCGGCCGTACGAGTGAATCGCCAGGGTACTGGCTCGTGCCGCACATGAGCGGACGCGCCCGAGGCAAAGATCGTCACGGACCCGGACGGGCGCAACCCCTGCGTCCGGCCGGTGCGGGGACCGCTGCGCCACACGGGGCAATTTTATGAAAATTCCTCCATTTGCACCTTTAATAGTATGGATACATCCTGTGAGCCTGGAAGTACTCATGGTGACTGTCCCCGCGAACCAGGAGAACTCACATGATCCTCTCGATCTCAGGCGTGGTCCTGCTCGGCATCGTCGTCTTCATCTTCTTCCGCAAGGACGGCCTCAAGGCCTCGCACGCGCTGGTCGCGGTCCTGTTCGGCTTCTACCTCGCGAGTACCGCCATCGCCCCGAGCATCAGGGCGGGCGGCGAGAGCCTGGCGGGCCTGCTCGGCGGAATCAAGTTCTGACGGCCCGGATCGCCCGCAACCCGCACGTACGGACTCCCAGGAGGCAGCAGTGGCCCGGCGGCCCCTCCCCCGCATTCTGAGCAACGGCGGCGCACAGCTCGCCCGGAGCCGGGAGCTGGCCCGGACGGCGGCCGACGGCGCCACGGACGTCCTCCAGCCGCTCATCACGATCGCCCGCGGTCTGCGCCGGCTGGCCTCGGCCGCCCGGCGCAGATGGACCGAGACCCCCAGGGACCGGCGCGGTGCGCTGCTGTTCCTGGTGGCCTCCGTGGTCCTGGTCGTGGTCCTGGCACCGTACGGCCCGCTGCTCGCCGCCGCCGTCCTGATGGCGGCGGCGGCGTGGCACGGCAGGGACCGCACGCCGCCGGGGCCGCAGGGTCCCGACGACGCGCAGATCCAGCGCCTCAAGTCGCTCTACGAGGCGCTGGTCCCCTACTTCTCGCTCGCCGAGGACCCCGATCCGCTGTACGTCCACGGCGGTGACTGGGAGAAGGCCTTCCCGGCCCACGAGTTCGACGACGCCGGCCGGGTCGCCGAACTGGTGATCCGCTACCCGGCGTACTTCACGGACGGGGAGGCGGCGTCACGGGCGCGCATCGAGCACCTGCTCACCGCCAAGGCCGGCCGGGGCCGCGAGTACCACTACACGTGGGACGAGGAGGCCAACCACCTCACGGTCGCCGTCCTCGCGCCGCTGCCCACGGACATCGCCGTGCAGCGGTTCGTCACGGCACCGGGCGAGACGGTCCTGGGCTTCACCGACCCGACCCGGGTGCAGCGCACCCTCCCGCTCACCCACGGCGAGGAACAGCGGGACGTGCCGCCGGTCGTCTGGCGCACGGGCATCCGCTCCACCGAGCCGCATCTGCTCGTCCTGGGCCGGCCCGGCACCGGCACGTCCACCCTCCTGCGCTCGATCGCCCTCCAGGCGCTGCACCACGGCGACCTGGTCGTCGTGGACGGCGGCGGCACCGGCGAGTACGCCTGTCTGACCGGGCGCGACGGCGTCCTGGCCGTCGAGTGCGGCCTCGCCGGAGCCCTGACCAGCCTCGAGTGGGCCGCCCACGAGACGGAGCGCCGGCTGATCTCCCTCAACCGGGCCCGGCAGGAGGGCGAGCCGCCCCCCGACGACACCCGGCGGCCCCTGTGGGTCCTCGTGGACCGGCCCAGCGCGTTCACGCACCTCGCCGCCGCGGACGGCCGCCGGGACCCCCAGTCCCTGCTCCAGATCCCGCTGCGGCACGGCCGGGCGGCGAACGTGACGGTGGTCGTCGCCGAGCAGCTGGACGCACTGGACGCCCTCTGCGACGCCGTGCAGCAGCACACGCGCGCGCGGGTGGTGCTCGGTCCGGCCACGGCTGGCGAACTGACGACCGCGCTGGGCGCCGCCCCGCACACCACGCCCGTCGACCAGGTGCCGCCCGGCCGCGGCTACGCCCGCCTCGGCTCGGGCCCGGTGCACCGGCTCCAGGTGCCGGCCACGCCGGATCCCTACGACGACGCCACGAGCGACGCGCACCGGCAGGCGGTCCTGGAGCTGCTGCCGCCGCGCACGACGCCCGCCGACGGTGAACAAGTGGCGGTGCCGGCGAAGGCAGTGCCGCACACGATCCTGATCAAGACGGAGGGCGTCCCGGCCGAGACGCGGACCGCCACCACCCACGGGACGGCGAGGACCGCGGCCGAGTCCGCCGGCACCGGGACGAAGGCGGCCTCCGGGGAACGGCCCGCGGACACGGCCGAGGAGCCCGGGACCGTCACCGACGCCCCCGCGCCGGAAAGGGACACCGCCGGGCCGGCGCCGACCGGACCGGTCGCGGCGGAATCGGTTCCCGCCAAGGTCGCCGCGGAGACGACCTGACCCACGCGGGCCCGGCCGCGAGGCGCCGCCCCGCCCGGCCGGGGCCGGGCGCCTTCCGGTCAGGCCACGAAGGTCCGGGGTGCCTCGCCTCCTCCGGCGCCCCCGTTCTCCACCAGCCGGGCCGCCGCGGCCAGCCGCACGGCCGCCTCCTCCGCCACCGCCCCGCCGACGGTGAACGGCAGCCGGACATACCCTTCGAAGGCCCCGTCGACGCCGAACCTCGGCCCGGACGGGACCCGCACCCCCACGCGTTCCCCCGCCTCGGCGAGGCGCGAGCCGGAGAGTCCGCCGGAGCGCACCCAGAGGGTGAGGCCGCCGCGGGGCACCTCGAACTCCCAGTCCGGCAGCGCGCGCCGGACCGCCGCCACCAGCTCGTCACGGTTCTGCCGGGCCTGCTCGCGCCGCATCCGCACCGCCTGCTCCCAGCCGCCCGTGCTGAACAGCCAGTTCACCGCGAGCTGCTCCAGCACCGGCGTGCCCAGGTCGGCGTAGGCACGCGCGGCGACCAGGCTGCGGATCACATCGGGCGCGGCACGGACCCAGCCGATGCGCATGCCCGCCCAGAAGGCCTTGCTGGCGGAACCGACGGTGACGACCGTGGAGCCGGCCGGGTCGAAGGCGCAGACGGGGCGCGGCATCTCCACGTCGTCCTCGAGCCACAGCTCGCTCATCGTCTCGTCGGCGACGAGGACGGTCCCGGCCGACCGGGCCGCGTCCACCAGCCGCCTCCGCTGGTCGTCGTCGGCGAGCGCGCCGGTGGGGTTGTGGAAGTCGGCGACGACGTAGGCGATGCGGGGCGCGGCCTCGCGCAGCACCTGCCGCCAGCGGTCCACGTCCCAGCCGGTGAGGCCCTCGGCCATCGCGACGGGGACCAGTCGCGCCCCCGCCTCGCGCATCAGCTGGAGGATGTTGGCGTACGACGGCGATTCGACCGCGATGCGCTCGCCGCGCCCCCCGAAGAGGTGGCAGATGGCGTCGATCGCTCCCATGGCGCCCGTGGTCACCATGATCTGTTCCGGCATGGTCGGGATCCCGCGGGCGGTGTAGCGCTCGGCGATCATCGACCGCAGCGCCGGCAGCCCGGCCGGGTAGTCGCCGTGGGTGTGCGCGTAGGGCGGCAGCTCCTCCAGGGCGCCCTGCACCGCGCGGGTGAGCCAGGGCTCGGGCGCGGGCAGCGCCGCGCAGCCGAGGTCGATCATCGAGCCGAGGGCCTCGGGCGGCAGCGGTTCCAGGCCGCGGGCGGGCAGCGGATTCCCGGCCGGTACGGCGGTCCAGCTGCCGGCGCCGCGGCGGGACTCCAGGAAGCCCTCGGCGCGCAGGGCCTCGTAGGCGGCGGCGACCGTGGTGCGGCTGACGGTCAGGGCGAGGGCCAGCTCGCGTTCGGCGGGCAGCCGGGCGGCGACCGGCACCCGTCCCTCGAGGACCAGCAGCCGGATGCCGTCGGCGAGGGCTCGGTAGGCGGGCGGGCGGCGCGTGCCGGGGCCGGCCGGGCGGTCCTGCTGGGAGCCGAGCAGCCGGGCGAGCTGGGCCGCCCCCACGGCCGAGGTCCACTGCGCCATGAAAATCAGTCCACCTTCCCTGAATTGGCCATGGTTGGCTCTGCTTCTCAAGCCACAGGGTGTCATGCAGCAGGCCACTACCACCACACAGGGGGGCACGTCTTGTCCAGGCGATCCGGACACGGTCATCTCGCACGGCGGCTGACACAGCTCTACGGCGGCCTCGTGCTCTACGGCGCGAGTTCGGCGCTGCTGGTCAGGTCGGGGCTCGGCCTCGAGCCGTGGAACGTGCTGCACCAGGGCCTCGCGGAGCGCACGGGCCTCTCCATGGGCGTGGTGCTGACCGTCGTGGGCGCGGCCGTCCTGCTGCTGTGGATCCCGCTGCGCCAGCGCCCGGGCCTGGGCACGGTCTCCAACGTGCTGGTGATCGGCGCCGCGATGGACGCGACGCTGGCCG
This sequence comes from Streptomyces sp. NPDC127100, assembly GCF_042724095.1. Taxonomy (NCBI): domain Bacteria; kingdom Bacillati; phylum Actinomycetota; class Actinomycetes; order Kitasatosporales; family Streptomycetaceae; genus Streptomyces; species Streptomyces sp. NPDC127100. The sequence continues at coordinate 143,976 of NZ_JBHXFL010000010.1, read as the reverse complement.
CGGTGCCCGACGCCCACGGCTGGACGCTGCGGATCGCCATGATGGCGGCGGGGATCGTCCTGAACGGCGCGGCGACCGGGCTGTACATCGCGGCCCGGTTCGGGCCGGGCCCGCGGGACGGCCTGATGACGGGCCTGAACCGGCGCACGGGCCTGTCGGTGCGCCTGGTGCGCACGGTCCTCGAGATCACCGTCGTGGCGACCGGCTTCATCCTCGGCGGCACGGTCGGGGTCGGCACCCTGCTGTACGCCCTGGCGATCGGTCCGCTCGCCCAGGTCTTCCTGCGCGCGTTCGCCGTCCCCGTGGCACCGCAGGGCAGCACGGTGGTTGCCGAGGGTCGGCCCCGGCGCGCGATACTGCGGCGGTGACCACCCCGATACGCCACCCCTACCTCGACCATCCCGGCCCGATCGCCTTCGCCCACCGGGGCGGTGCCGCGGACGGTCTGGAGAACACGGTGCGCCAGTTCCGCCACGCGGTCGAGGCGGGCTACCGCTACATCGAGACGGACGTCCACGCCACGCGGGACGGGCGGCTCGTCGCCTTCCACGACGCGACCCTGGACCGGGTGACGGACGGCGCCGGAAGGATCGCCGGCCTGCCCTGGGCGGAGGTGCGCCACGCGCGCGTGGCGGGCGCGGAACCGGTGCCGCTGTTCGAGGAGCTGCTGGAGACCTTCCCCGACGTGCGCTGGAACATCGACGTGAAGGCGGAGCCGGCCCTGCGGCCCCTCCTGGACCTGGTCCGGCGGGCGAACGCCTGGGACCGGATCTGCGTCGGCTCGTTCTCCGAGGCCCGGGTGGTCCGCGCCCAGCGGACGGCCGGCCCGCGCCTCGCCACCTCGTACGGCACCCTGGGCGTCCTCGGCCTGCGGCTGCGCTCCTGGGGCGTGCCGGCCGCGCTGCGCCGGTCGGCGGTGGCCGCGCAGGTGCCGGAGGTCCAGTCGGGCATCCCGGTGGTGGACCACCGGTTCGTGCGCACCGCCCACGCGCGCGGGCTCCAGGTGCACGTGTGGACGGTGAACGATCCGGCCCGCATGCACCGGCTCCTGGACCTGGGGGTGGATGGCATCATGACCGATCACATCGACACACTGCGCACGGTCATGGAGGACCGCGGCGTCTGGGTCTGAGACCGTCCCAGACCGTCTGAGCCCCACGGGCCGGCCCCCGCCGGGGCGTCGCGCGTTCACGGGGAAGCGAGGGCACGGGTGGGCATCGACACCGTGCGGACGGACGCGGCCGACGGGGCCGCCGGCCGGCGGCGCGAGCAGCGCGGCTGGTACTTCTACGACTGGGCCTGCTCGGTCTACTCGACGAGCGTGCTCACCGTCTTCCTGGGGCCCTACCTGACGTCGGTCGCCGAGGCGGCGTCGGACGCGGACGGATACGTGCACCCCCTGGGCATCCCCGTGCGTTCCGGCTCCTTCTTCGCGTACTCGGTGTCCCTGTCGGTGATCGTGGCGGTGCTCGTGATGCCCGTGGTGGGCGCCGCGGCGGACCGCACGGGCCGCAAGAAGCCGCTGCTCGCGGCCGCCGCGTACACCGGCGCGGCGGCCACGACCTGCATGTTCTTCCTGGACGGCGACCGCTACCTGCTGGGCGGCCTGCTCCTGGTCGTCGCCAACGCCGCGCAGTCGGTGGCGATGATGCTCTACAACTCCTACCTTCCGCAGATCGCGCCGCCCGCGGAACGCGACGCCGTCTCCTCCCGCGGCTGGGCCTTCGGCTATGCCGCCGGCTCCCTGGTCCTGGTCGCGAATCTCGTCCTCTACACCGCCCACGACTCCTTCGGCCTCGGCGAGAGCGCGGCGGTCCGGATCTGCCTCGCCTCGGCCGGACTGTGGTGGGGCGCCTTCACGCTCATACCGCTCCGGCGGCTGCGCGACCGCCGCGCCCCCGCCCGGGAGGCGGCCCTCCCCGGCTTCCGGCAGCTCGCGGCGACCGTCCGCGACATGCGCCGCCGCCCGCTGACCCTGGCCTTCCTGCTGGCCTACCTCGTCTACAACGACGGCATCCAGACGGTGATCTCCCAGGCCTCGGTCTACGGCTCCGAGGAACTGGGGCTCGGGCAGTCCACGCTCATCGTGGCCGTCCTGCTGGTCCAGGTGCTGGCGGTGGTGGGCGCGCTGGCGCTGGGCCGGCTGGCCCGGACGTACGGCGCCAAGCGCACGATCCTCGGGTCGCTGGTCGCCTGGACGGTCACGCTCGCGGCCGGGTACTTCCTGCCTGCCGGGGCGCCCGCGTGGTTCTTCGTCCTGGCCGCCGGCATCGGCCTCGTCCTCGGCGGCAGCCAGGCGCTGTCCCGCTCGCTCTTCTCATACCTGGTCCCGCCCGGCAAGGAGGCCGAGTACTTCTCCGCCTACGAGATGAGCGACCGCGGCATGAGCTGGCTCGGGCCGCTGCTCTTCGGACTCACCTACCAGCTGACCGGGAGCTACCGCGACGCGATCATCTCGCTGGTGGCGTTCTTCGTCATCGGTTTCGTCCTGCTCGCGCGGGTACCGGTACGGCGAGCGATCGGCGACGCGGGCAACCCGGTACCCGAAAGGATTTAGCACTCGACACGAAAGGGCTGTAGTGTACGCGTTTGGCCTGCCAGGCGTACCGTTACTGCGCGTCAAAGGTGCCGAAACGCTATGTCACAACTGACCACAGAGGTGACAAACCGGACGTCGGCGGGTACTGCACTGGTTGACAAGGCTGCGGCTGCGACGGCGACGCATGGCCCGGAACGGGGACTCCGGACGGGAATCTTTACCGCCGCCCGGACGTTGACCGGATGACGACGACAGCGACACCTGTCCTGTGGGCGACAAGCCCGGGAGGCACGATTCATGAGTGAGCGAGCTCTTCGCGGCACGCGCCTCGTGGTGACCAGCTACGAGACGGACCGCGGCATCGACCTGGCCCCGCGCCAGGCCGTGGAGTACGCATGCGAGAAGGGGCACCGGTTCGAGATGCCCTTCTCGGTCGAGGCGGAGATCCCGCCGGAGTGGGAGTGCAAGGTCTGCGGGGCCCAGGCACTCCTGGTGGACGGCGACGGCCCTGAGGAGAAGAAGGCCAAGCCCGCGCGTACGCACTGGGACATGCTGATGGAACGGCGCACCCGCGAGGAACTCGAAGAGGTCCTCGAGGAGCGGCTGGCCGTTCTGCGCTCCGGCGCGATGAACATCGCGGTTCATCCGCGGGACAGCCGCAAGAGTGCGTAGTCCCCAAAGGGGCTGAGCCGGACTGTCAGCGAACGCAAGCGAACGCGGGCGCCGTACGTGACATCACGTACGGCGCCCGCGTTCGTGCTGTGTGCCGGTGCGTCCTTGGAGGGCGCTCACCCGCTCGCGGGTCCGGGCTAGCGCGCCAGCGGCGGGCGGGGCCCCTGCGGGGCGTCGCCCGGCTCGTCCCGGATCACCTCGCCCTGGACGACCTTGCCGTCCGGGCGGTGCATGCGGGCCTGGCGGAAGGCGTCGCCGAGGGTGCCCGGGCTCGTCTCGCGCAGCTTGCGCTCCAGGGTTCGCTGCGAGTACCGGCTGACGGCCTTCTGGACCGGGGGCAGCAGGAGGAGCAGGCCCACGGCGTCCGAGACCACGCCGGGGATCATCAGGAGCAGGCCGCCCAGCATCGTCAGCCCGTTGCCCTCGCTGTTCGGGCGGGGTGCGGGCATCACGCCGGGCTGCTGCTGTTGCAGCGTCTCGGTGAGGTCGCGGAAGGCGCGGCGGCCGGCCCGCTTGATGACCACGGAGCCGAGCACCAGACCCGCCACCAGAATCAGGAAGACCACCCACCCGCTGGACGCGCCCGCGACCACGGTCAGCAGCCAGACCTCCAGCACGAGCCACGCGGCGAGACCCAGCGGCAGGAACGTGCGCAGCCGTGAGCGCCGGGGCCGGGCGGGGGTCCTGGGGGGCTGAGCGCCTGTCGTCATACCCCCAGTGTGCCTGGGCCCGGCTCAGCACGGGATAAGGGGGTGATCAGGCCTTCCCGTCCGGCGCGCTCGACCCGGCCGGCGCGTCCTTCCCGGCCTCCCCGCCGGCGCTGCTCCGGTCGTCCGGGCCCTCGTCCGGCGTGCCGGCGGGCCTCTCGGTGGGCTTGTCCCGGCCCAGCACCTTGCCGACCCGCTCCCCCACACCCCAGGTGGTCACCCGCCAGAGGGCCTCCACGAGGATGTCGCGGCTCATCTTGGAGTCGCCGAGTTCGCGCTCGACGAACGTGATGGGCACCTCGACGACGTGGTAGCCGGCCTTGATCGCCCGGCGGGCCAGGTCGACCTGGAAGCAGTAGCCCTGGGAGGCGACCTCGTCCAGGCCGAGACCCTCCAGGGTCTCCCGGCGGAAGGCGCGGTAGCCACCCGTGATGTCGCGCAGCGGCAGGTCGAGCGCCAGGCGCGAGTACATGCTGCCGCCGCGGGAGATGAACTCGCGGGACTTGGGCCAGTTCACCACCCGGCCGCCGGGCACCCAGCGGGAGCCGAGCACCAGGTCGGCGCCCTTGAGCGCGGTCAGCAGGCGGGGAAGTTCCTCGGGCTGGTGGGAGCCGTCCGCGTCCATCTCGACCAGCACGCCGTACCCGTGTTCCAGGCCCCAGCGGAAGCCCGCGAGGTAGGCGGCGCCGAGGCCCTCCTTGCCCTTGCGGTGCAGCACCTGGACGTGGTCGTCCCCGGCGGCCAGTTCGTCGGCGAGCTTGCCGGTGCCGTCGGGGCTGTTGTCGTCGGCCACGAGAACGTGTGCCTCGGGGACCGCCTCGCGCACGCGCCCGACGATCGCCTTGATGTTCTCCGCCTCGTTGTAGGTCGGGATGATCACCAGGGCCGTGCCCAGGGGGCCGAACCGCCTCCCTTGGTCCGCTGCCGCGAGCGTCCCGTCGCCGTCGTTCACTGCTGCCCCTTCATGTCCGTACGCAGAGGACCACCATAGTGGCCGCGGCCTGCGGTGACGTGACAGGACGTTCGATTGGCGGTGTCGTCGGCCGGGAATTGGGGTATGGATGCGCGTTTCGGACCGTTTCCGCTGCGGATGGGGGCCCGGCGCCCTTCGGGCCGACCTGGGGCCCGCTGGCTGCGGGTCGACCGAAAGCCGTTGTCTACTGAGCTCCCGGGCCCCACCCGGGGTCACACCTCCCGACCGGCCGTATCGTTCCCCCGCCGCGGCGCGAGCGCTGAGCCTGGCTCCCAGTGGCGGTGCGCCGGTGCGGCACACCGTCCCTGACGCAGCGGCGCCGCGGCGAGTGCGCGGAGGTTTCCCGGTCGGGCGTCCGGTGGTGGACTCCGCCGAACCTACCGGCCCTCCGCCGTCGCCTGTCAACAGTCGTTCGACCTGCGGCTTTCACACCAAAGCCCAGGTCAGCGCGGCGGGCGCCCGGTCACCGCGGGTCGGAAGATCACCGCCTCGTCGGCCGTGGAGATCACTCGCCCGGGCGTACGAAGACCGTCCGGCCGCCCACGACGGTGCGCAGGCAGACGGGCAGATCCCGCCCCGGGGTGAGGTCGGGCAGGCCCGGGGTGCCGGAGCGCGGGTCCGTCGACCAGCGCGCGACCCGGTCGTCGGGCGCCTGGACCACCAGGTCGCCGGTGCGCCAGACGGCGTAGTCCGCCGGTGCGCCCGGCACCAGGACGCCCGCGTCGTCCCGGCCGATCGCCCGCCAGCCGCCGCGCGTGTGCGCCGTGAACGCCGCCCGCACGGAGACGCGGTGCTCCGGGGTGCGGTGGAAGGCGGCGGCCCGGACGGTGCCCCACGGGTCGAGGGGGGTGACCGGGCTGTCCGAGCCGAAGGCGAGCGGGACGCCGGCGCGCAGGAGGGCCGCGAAGGGGTTCAGGGTGCGGGCCCGCTCGGCGCCGAGCCGCTGGGCGTACATGCCGTCGTCACCGCCCCACAGCGCGTCGAAGGCGGGCTGCACCGAGGCGGTGAGGCCGAGTTCGGCGAAGGCCGCGACGGTCTCCGGGGTGAGCATCTCGGCGTGCTCGACGCGATGACGGGCGGCGCGGACACGGGCGAGGCCGACCTTCTCGGCGGCGGCGCGCACGCCCTCCACGACGGCGGTCACGGCGGCGTCGCCGATGGCGTGGAAGCCCGCCTGGAGGCCCGCCTCGGTGCAGGCGACGACGTGGGCGGCGACGTCGGCTGCGTCCAGATATGCGGTGCCGGTGTGGCCGGCGTCGGCGTACGGCTCGTGCAGGCAGGCGGTGTGCGAGCCGAGGGCGCCGTCGGCGAAGAGGTCGCCCGCGGCGCCGACCGCGCCCAGTTCCCTCGCCCGGTCGACGTTCCGCTCGGCCCAGTAGCCGATCACGCGCGGTCCGTCGCCCTCGGCCGCGATGCGCAGCAGTCCGGTGAGATCGTCCTCCGAGGAGATCTCCGGGCCTGCGCACTCGTGAACGGTGCCGATGCCCAGCGAGGCCGCGTGCGCGAGGGCGGCACGCTGGGCCTCGGTGCGCTGGGCGGCGGTGACCGCGTCCAGCGCGGCGGCGCGCACGACATGGTGGTCGTCGGCGGTGAGCGGGCCGTCCGCCCGTCCGGCGCCGCCCGGGACCAGGTCGAGCAGGGCGGTGGTGACGACCGCGGAGTGGACGTCGATACGGCTGAGATAGAGGGGCCTGCCGCCGGTGGCCTCGTCCAGTTCCGTGCGGGACGGCGGCGTTCCGTCGGGCCAGCGGGAGGCGTCCCAGCCGTGGCCGAGCAGCACCCGGTCGCCGGGGCGGGCCGCGGCGAAGTCCCGGACGAGCGCGAGGGCCGCCTCGCGGGTGGCGGCGCCGGACAGGTCGAGGCCGGTGAGGGCGAGGCCGGTGGACGTGGTGTGCACGTGTGCGTCCGTGAACGCCGGAGTGACCAGGGCGCCGTCCAGGTCGATCACCTCGTCCACGCCGTCCGCGAAGGCGTCCGCGGCGCCCTCGGAGCCGACCCAGGCGACCTGGCCGCGTTCGACGACCATGGCGGTGGCGAAGGGGTCGGCGGGACTGTGGACCTCGCCGCGGCGCAGCAGGACGGTGGCGGGCGGGGTGGTGGACTCACTCATGGACACCAGTCTCGCCCCTCCCCCCGGACGGCTCGCACGCAGGTCGGCGCCGGGAGGGACGGGGGTGTCCCGACGGGGTCAGATCCGCGGCGGGCGTGCCTCGTAGGGGGTCGAGAGGACGACCGTGGTGCGGGTCGACACGCCGGCCAGGGAACGCACCCGGGCGAGCAGTTCCTCCAGCTCGTGCGGGGTGCCCACGCGCACCTTGAGGATGTAGTTCTCGTCGCCCGCCACGCTGTGGCACGCCTCGATCTCGGGGACCCCGGCCAGCCGGTCGGCGATGTCGTCGGGCGCACTGGGGTCGAACGGTTTGACGGAGATGAAGGCGGTCATCGGCAGGCCCACGGCCTCCGGGTCGACGACCGCGGCGTACCCGCGGATGACGCCACGCTGTTCCAGCCGCCGCACCCGCTGGTGCACGGCCGACGTGGACAGGCCCGTCGCCTTGCCCAGGTCTGTGTAGCTCATCCGCCCGTCCTTGACGAGCAGCTGCACGATCTGTCGGTCCAGCTCCTCCATGGCGCAAGAACCTACAGTGCGCCTGATCTCCGCGGGTACCCGAGCCGCCCGGGCCGGGCCCGGTTCGTGGCGCGGGCGGGGTCCGGCGGGTGGCTCGGCGGGGACAAAACCGCCGCACCGGACACCTGCGAGCGGCGTGTGACCAACACCACACCCCCCGGCCCGTCTCCGTGATGTTCCCGTGATTACCAGGTAGGGGGGAGGGGAAGTGCTTGCTGTGGTCGAGGCCGCAGTGCCGTCACGGCCCAGCCCGAGGGGGAGAATCCCATGCAGAGTCTTAAGCGCCCTGGTCGTTCCGCGCCCAAGCGGCAGCAGCCCGTCGTCGAATCCGTGCCGGAGGGTGTCGATCCCGACACCTTCGACGACGAGGAACTCGACGCCTACGACACGTTCGAGATGTACCGGGTGATCTGCCCGGACTGCGCGCAGCCCATCGCCCTGCTGGCGGACGAGGAGGTGCTGCCGGAGCACGCGCTGTGCGCCTCGCCGTGGAATCCGTTCGGTCTGACCGCGTGTGCGGGCACCGGGCGCAGGGCCGCCGACGCGCGCCCCGCGGACGCGTCGTTCCAGCCGCACGAGCAGGACACCGCCCTGCTGTTGACCCTTCCGCGGAGCCTGGACTGGCGGACCCAGCCCTTCTCCCACGTCGGCGGCCCGGGCTCGCGCCCGATGCGCGTGCCGACGATGCGGCGCGAGGCGGCCTGAGCGACCGCGTTCCCGGGTCCACCCGGGGGCACCGCTCCTTGCGTGAACCCTTCCGCGCCGCGGCCCGCCGTGGCGCGGACAGGCATGCCGTGACGGCCGCCGGGGAGGGCACGCGGCACCGGCCGCCGCCCGGGCCGCGCGGCGGACCCCGTGAACGCACGCCCGATTCCGCGGGCCGGTGACCTGCCCGCGCCGCGCCGCGTTGCCCCGGTATGACTCCCACGTACTCGGCGGCCGGGAGCCGGCTCCGCGTGTTCGTGCCGGTGCCGACCGGGCCGACGCCGCCGGCTCCGCACGCCCCGGACCCGCCGATCTACCGTGAGTTGATGCGGACCTGGGCGGACCGCGGCCGCACCCTGCCGGGGCGCCACGATCCGGAGTGGGTCGGGCTCGCCGAGCCCCCGCGAGGGCTCGGCGAGGCCGTCGCGGCCGGTGACATCGTCACCGGCACCTTCAGCGTCCCTCGGGCCCCGCGAGGTGACGGGCGATGACCATCCGCTGGATCTGGTTGGTGCCCTCGACGATCTGCAGGACCTTGGCCTCGCGCATGTAGCGCTCGGCCGGGAAGTCCGCGGTGTAGCCGTAACCGCCGAGGACCTGCACGGCGTCGGTGGTGACCCGCATCGCCGTGTCGGTGCAGTACAGCTTGGCCATGGCGGCCTGCTTGGCGAACGGCAGTCCCGCGTCGCGCAGCCGGGCCGCGGTCAGGTACAGCGCGCGGCCCGCCTCGATCTGGGTGGCCATGTCGGCGAGCATGAAGCGCAGCCCCTGAAAGTCCGAGATCGGCTTGCCGAACTGCCGTCGTTCGGCCGCGTAGGACACCGCCTCGTCCAGTGCCGCCTGGGCCACGCCGATCGCGCAGGCGGCGATGCCGAGCCGCCCGGAGTCGAGCGCGGACAGGGCGATCGCGAAGCCCTGCCCCTCGTCGCCGAGACGCCGGGAGTCGGGGACCCGCACGCCGTCGAGGTGGACCTGCGCGGTGGGCGAGCCCTTGAGGCCCATCTTCTTCTCCGGCACCGCGGCGCTCAGCCCCTCGGCGTCGCCGGGGACCAGGAAGGCGGTGATGCCGCGCGGGCCCTCCACGCCCGTCCTCGCCATGACGGTGTAGAAGTCGGCGATCCCGCCGTGCGTGATCCACGCCTTGGTCCCGGTGATCACCCAGTCGTCCCCGTCCCGCACCGCCCTGGTGCGCAGGGAGGCGGCGTCCGAGCCGGAGGCCGGTTCGGAAAGGCAGTAGCCGCCGAGCAGACCGCCGCCGACCATCGCGGGCAGGTGCTCGACCTGCTGCTCCTTGGTGCCGTAGGCGGCGAGCGCGTAGGAGGCGAGGGTGTGCACGCTGACGCCCAGGCCGACGGTGAGCCGGGTCGCGGCGAGTTCCTCCAGGACCTGGAGGTAGACCTCGTAGGGCTGCTCGCCGCCGCCGTACTCGGCGTCGTAGGGCAGGCCGAGCAGGCCGGAGTCGGAGAGCAGGGTGAAGACCTCGCGCGGGAAGCGTCCGGCGTCCTCCTCCTCGGCCGCGCTCGGGGCGATCTCGCGCTGCGCGATGTCGCGGACGAGCGAGATCAGATCCCGTGCCTCGTCCGTGGGCAGTTGCCGGTCCACCGGCTGCGGGGCGCGGTCGGGCATGGCGACGCTCTCCTCCCTTTTCGGGCACATCGGCGGACGTGCGCCTTGGGTGGAGGCGGCTCCGCCAGGTCGTTCGGGCTGGGCCGATGCTCGCACTCCCGGGTCGCGGAAGCGCCTGACCAGCGGCTGTGCGCTGTGAGTATGCCCGATCGGACGCATGGAGTCACCAGTTAACGACCGCTTACTCCAAGAAATCTCCCACCGGGCCACGGGAGCCCGAACTCCCCCGGGTGACGAGCCATTTGGTCCGAACCATTGACCTTACTGGTCTAGTCCTTCTACGGTGACGGACCGAACGCATTACCGCGTTCATGCCAATCGGCGAGCGTTCCCCTCTTCCCCCCACGAGGAGACACCCGATGCACGTCCCGCACCTCCCCCGCGCCCCGTTCCGGGCGCTGCTCTCCGCACTGTGCTCCGCGGCCCTCGGCGCCGGACTGCTCGCCGGCGCGGGCGCCGCGACGGCCGCCGGCGCCGGCACGGCCGCGGAGGTCGCACCCTCCGCTCGGGCAGCGGCCGGCTCGAAGGTCGTCGGCTACTTCACCGAATGGGGCACCTACGACCGCAAGTACTACGTCAAGAACATCGAGACGTCCGGTTCCGGCGCGAAGCTCACCCACATCAACTACGCCTTCGGCAACGTCACCGGCGGCAAGTGCGCCATGGGCGACGCCTACGCGGCCACCGACCGGGCGTACACCGCGGCCGAGTCCGTCGACGGCGTCGCCGACACCTGGGACCAGCCGCTGCGCGGCAACTTCAACCAGCTCCTCAAGCTGAAGAAGAAGCACCCGAACCTCAAGATCCTCTGGTCCTTCGGCGGCTGGACCTGGTCCGGCGGCTTCGCCGAGGCCGCGAAGAACCCGGCCGCGTTCGCCCAGTCCTGCTACGACCTGGTCGAGAACTCCAAGTGGGCGAACGTCTTCGACGGCATCGACATCGACTGGGAGTACCCGAACGCCTGCGGGCTGACCTGCGACACCAGCGGCCGGGACGCGTTCGGGAAGCTGATGTCGGCGCTGCGCGCCAAGTTCGGCACCGGCAACCTGGTGACGGCGGCGATCACTGCCGACGCCACCGCCGGCGGCAAGATCGACGCGGCCGACTACGCGGGCGCCGCCCGCTACGTCGACTGGTACAACCCAATGACGTACGACTTCTTTGGGGCCTGGGACGCTGCCGGACCGACGGCGCCGCACTCGCCGCTGACCTCGTACACGGGGATCCCCAAGGCGAACTACCACACCTCGGCGACGATCGCGAAGCTCAAGGGCCTCGGGATCCCGTCCTCCAAGCTGCTGCTCGGCATCGGTTTCTACGGCCGCGGCTGGACCGGCGTCACCCAGTCCGCGCCCGGCGGCACCGCGACCGGACCGGCCAAGGGGACGTACGAGAACGGCATCGAGGACTACAAGGTGCTGAGGACCACGTGCCCGGCGAACGGTACGGTGGCCGGCACCGCGTACGCCAAGTGCGGGAGCAACTGGTGGAGTTACGACACCCCGGCGACCATCGCGACCAAGATGACGTACAAGAACCAGCAGGGGCTGGGCGGGACGTTCTTCTGGGAGCTGAGCGGGGACACCACCAACGGTGAGCTGATCAAGGCGATCGGCTGACCGGCAGGAGGGGAACGCGGGGGCGGAGGCCGGCTCGGGCCTCCGCCCCCGCGTCACGCGTCACGCGTCGCGGCGGGCGGGGGCCGGGGCCGGCCAGGCCGGGTCCAGTTCCTCGACGGCGCGCAGGGCGCCGCCGAGCGTCTTCACCAGGAGGTCGCGCATGGTCTCGCGGGACAGCCCGGGACGGTCGATCCAGCTGAGGGTGGCGCCCTCGACGCTGCACACCCAGGAGAGCAGGCCCATGCGGGCCAGCGGGCCGATGTCGGTGCGGCCGTACGCCCCCTCGGCGATGGTCTCCACGATCGCCTCGCGCACTCCGTCGCGAATGGCGTGCACCTCGGCGTCGAAGCCGACGCCGCCGGTGACGATCGCCCGGTACGCGGCCTGGTGGTGCTCGGCGTAGCGCAGGTAGCCGTCGATCGTGCGGTGGACACGGTCCACCGGCGGCAGTTCGGTGCCGCCCGCCGCGGTGGTGACCAGACCGGCGACGGAGTCCTGGATGATCGCCAGGTAGTACCCCCGCTTGGACCGGAAGTAGTAGTAGATCAGCCCCTTGGCAACGTTGGCATGGCGGGCGATGTCGTCCATCGAGAGCGCGTCGTACGACGTGTCGGCGAACAACCTCCGCCCGATGGCGATGAGTTCGGCGCGGCGGGCCAGCGAGCGGTCCGTGCCGCGCACCCCGGGACGGGCGTCGGCACGTTGTTGACTGATATTCAATTTCGACCCTGGTCTCCTACGGGCGGCGGGACGTCCGCAGTATGGCAGGTCGGGTCGTGGGGCAGGTCACACGCGGGTCAGGTCACAGCAGGCCGAGCCGGACCACGAGCATCGCGACCACCACGACGAGGGTCCAGCCCATGATGTGCTCGAAGAGCTTCGGGCCGTCGTCCTTGGGGCCGCCGGTTCGGGCACGGGCGGCGGTGGCGGTGTATGCGCTCATGGCTTCTCGCTGATCTCGGACGGTCGTCGGGTTCCCCCACTGACGCTGTCCACCATGCCATCGTCGGCGGCTCTCGAGGCGGAGACCTTGGTCACAGCGGACGGCCCCCGGCGGTCGTGCGTACCGGGGGCCGTTTTGGCGGCGAGGGGTCAGCGCACGCCCACCGCCGCGAGCGCCGCGCGCTGGCGGGGGCTCGGACGGGCCGGGAAGTACAGGTAGCAGACGCCGCCGGTGCCGGAGACGACCTTGCCACTGGCGTTGTACCGCTTGGTCCTCAGCCAGATGTTCTCCCACTCGCGCCGCTTGTAGACACGGCGCACCGCCTCGTTGTCGTCCGAGGCGGGGTCGTTGGCGATCACGTCGCCGTCGGCGGTGAAGCCGATCACGGTCATCAGGTGGCCCGAGGTGCCGTACCCGGAACCGGTCAGCTCCTCCTCCAGGAAGGACTGGGACGTTATGGCCGGGATGCCGGCCGCGATCAGCGTCTCCAGGTCGGTGAGGGAGCCGAGGCGGGTGACCACGCCCTGGAGGTCCTTGAAGGTGGCCGCGTAGGCGGCGTTGAAGGGCCAGTTGCCGCATCCCGCGTACTGGAAGTCGTACGTGTGCCGGGCCGCGTGGCAGACCTGCGGGTCGGGGTAGGACGGGTCGACCCAGGCGAGCTGCTCATCGGTGAGCCGGCCGCCCCAGTACTCGACGATCATCTGCGAGGAGGTGGGGCTGCACCAGGCCTCGCCGCCGTTGTCGTACTCCGGGTACTGGCCCTTGTGGATCTCCTGGGAGTAGCGCGGGACGCGCAGTTCCCGGGCGAGGCCGGGAGCGGAGGCCGGGACGGTGAAGCGGTCGGGGATGTCGGAGCCCATGGCGCCGAGCCGCCAGACGGTCGGGGTGGCCCGCGTGCCGGGGCGGCGGTGGAGGGTGAGCCTGAGCCGGTAGGAGACCAGGCGCAGGCCGGTGGAGGCGTCGTCGATCGAGAAGGTGTCCGTCCAGATGCTGCTTCTGCCGTCGCTCTGGTCGTCCACCGAGGTCCGCCGGATGTCCTGGTCGCCGGCGGCCCAGCGGCCCATCACGTACCAGGGCGTGTCCGTGCCGTCCGAGTAGGTGCCCCTGAGCTCGACCTGGAGCCAGGTGCCGCTCGGGGTGCGGGCGTTCCAGGAGGCGATGACCTCCGTCGCGGGCACGGCGAGCCGGTGGACGGGCGAGGTCCAGGTGGCGTACTCCCAGGCGGCGGTGGTGCCGGTGTGCGGGTCGGTGTAGTCGGCGGTGCCGGCCGGGACGCCGATGACGACGCCGGGCCGGGCGCCCGCGACGGGCCGGGTGCCCTGCGCGGCACCGTGCCGCCAGTCCTGGAAGGTGGTCCAGGCGTGGTAGTCGACCGGACGGGAGGCGCGGTCGGGGTCCGCGGCGGTGCCGGCGGACGGCGCGGCCTCGGCGGTGGCCGGGATCGCGCCGCCGGCCACCGCGGCGGCGACCGCGGCGGCCAGGACCGTTCTGCGGGAGGGCTGTTCGGCTCTGCTCATGGGTGAAAGTCCCCCAGGTGTGCGCGTCGGGGCGGGTCCGTTGCACGGATGTGCGCCAACTATGGCCGCAGGCCGCCGCTCCTGCCAGCACTTCCGCGCACGCCACGCCATGAACATTGGTGTCGACCAGTGGCACGGAGCCGGGGCCGGAGGGCCCGCGGGCGCCGCTAGAGTGCTGGACGAACGCCCGTCCGCCCCTCCGCCCGCCCAGGACCCGCCATCCACGACCTCGCCTCCCGGATCCGCCGGCTGCCCCCCTCCTGCGGGCCCGTGCGCCTCGTCGGCGTGGACGGGCACGCCGGGTCGGGGAAGTCCACGTTCGCCGGGCGGCTGGCCGATTCGCTGGGCGGCGCCCCCGTGCTGCACCTCGACGACCTGGCCAGCCACGAGGAACTGTTCGACTGGACCGGACGCCTGCTGCGTCAGGTGATCGAGCCCCTGCGGCACGGCGACACGGCGCACTACGCGCCCTACGACTGGCGGGCTCGGTGCTTCACCGCGCCGCGCGCGCTGCCGCCCGCGCCGGTGGTCCTGGTCGAGGGGGTCGGCGCGGGCCGCCGCGACCTGCGCCCGCACCTGGCCCTGCTGCTGTGGATGGAACTGCCGCGCGAGGAGGCGTGGGCCCGCGGACGGGCGCGCGACGGGGCGGAACAGCGGACGTTCTGGGACGGGTGGATCCCGGCGGAGCGCCGACACTTCGCCGATGACCCCTCGCGCCCCTTCGCGCGCCTGCTGGTGCGTCAGAGGGAAGAGGGGTACGAGGTGCTTCCGGGGCCCTGCGGACCCGCTGCCCCGGGCACACTTTCTCACGCTGAGTGACGAACTCTCCGCAATGTGTTGAACTTGTGAAGGTCATTCTCCCGCGACGCGGCGGAGTGCCCCAACTGTGCTTGACCCAAGGGCCGTACAGGTCTTACGTTCTCACTGTGCGGTCATACGGAACCGCCCGAAGACGCGAAGCCCCCGGTTGTTCCCCCGTGACCGGGGGCTTCGTTCTGCCCCGAACCCCTTTTCCGGGTGCTCCACGACGCTCTCCGATCACTCTCGGTCACTGTCCAGCCTGCGTTCCGCACGCTCCCACCTCGGGCAACGGCCTGTCCCGGCACCCTTCGGAGGGAAGACCGCCGCGGGTACGATGCCCTCGGTGTGCGGCCTACGGACGGCGGCTGCGCGCACCTGGCAACTCCGGTCGCCCGTACAGCGGTTGGGCCGGAGGACCGGCGGGCGACGGTCCGGTGGCATACCGACGGGGGCACGGTTCGTGGGGGACGTGATGGACTTCGGCACGCAGGGCCCGCAGGCCCCGGCCGACCTCGCCTGGCTGCGCGGCGTGGACGCCTACACCATGGGGGCTTATCCGCAGGCGGAGGAGGAGTTCCGCACCGCGGTGCGCATCGATCCCGCGATGGCCGACGGCTGGCTCGGCCTGCACGCGCTGCGCGTCGACACCACGAACGCGCTGCTGCGGATGTTCCGGCACCGGGACCGCTTCGGCGAACAGCGCGCCCGGCACCGCCGTACTCTCAACTCCTGGTACTGGCTGGGCTGGTGGGTTCAGCCCGTGCTGGAGAGCCCTCGCGACCTGCTGCTCGCGCACGCCTCGCACTGGCTGGACGGCCGCCACGTCCCGGAGCTGGACCAGGCACTCGCCGGGCTGCCGCCGGTGGACACCGACGCCCAGGTCCGCTTCCTGCACGCCTGCCGCGCCTACCTGGTCAAGGACTGGGAACAGCTCGTGCGGCACACCGATCCGCTGCTCGGCGACCCGCTGCTGGGCATCGAGGCGGGCCTGTTCAGCGGGATGGCCCGGGTACGGCTGGAGATGTACGGGCAGGCCGAGCCGCTGCTGTCGGCCGCGCTCATGCGGTGCCGCAGCGAGCAGCCGCAGCGCAAGGAGCTGCGCTACTGGCTGGCGCGGGCCCACGAGGGTACGGGCCGCAGCGCCGCGGCGCTGCCCCTGTACCGTGCCGTGCACCGCGCCGACCCGGCCTTCATGGACACCTCGGCCCGGCTGGCGGCCATCGCCGAGAGCGACGGCTACGACGAACCGGCCGACCTCGCGGGACTCGCCCCGGCCGGTGCCGGACCCGACGGCGCGGACGGTGCCGACGGGCTCGATCCGCTCTTCGGCACCGCGGAGCGCGATCTGAAGCTCTCCGAACCGGTACCGCCGCCGGCCGGCGCGCTGCCCTCGCCGACCGGCCCGCCGGTGCGCAGGAGGGACGGCCTGGCGGACCCTTTCCTTCCCACCGGGCCCACGGACCCCGCCCTGCTGGAGGAGACGCTCGCCGAGCTGGAGCGCATGGTGGGTCTCGAGCCGGTGAAGCGGCAGGTCAAGGCGCTGTCCGCACAACTGAACATGGCGCGGCTGCGGGCCGGGCAGGGCCTGCCCGTCCAGCCGCCCAAACGTCACTTCGTCTTCTCCGGTCCCTCGGGCACCGGCAAGACCACCGTGGCCCGCATCCTGGGGCGCGTCTTCTACGCCCTCGGACTGCTGGGCGGCGACCACCTGGTCGAGGCGCAGCGGGCCGACCTGGTCGGCGAGTACCTGGGGCAGACGGCCGTGAAGGCCAACGAGCTGATCGACTCCGCGCTCGGCGGTGTGCTGTTCGTCGACGAGGCCTACTCGCTGTCCAACTCGGGGTACGGCAAGGGCGACGCCTACGGGGACGAGGCGTTGCAGGTGCTGCTGAAGCGGGCCGAGGACAACCGCGACCACCTGGTGGTGATACTCGCCGGCTACCCGGAGGGCATGGACCGGCTGCTGGCGGCGAACCCCGGGCTGTCGTCCCGGTTCACCACCCGTGTGGACTTCCCCTCCTACCGGCCGCTGGAGCTGACCTCCATCGGGGAGGTGCTCGCCGCCGAGAACGGGGACGCGTGGGACGAGGAGGCGCTCGACGAGTTGCGGTCGATCGCCGGGCACGTGGTGGACCAGGGATGGATCGACGAGCTGGGGAACGGGCGGTTCCTGCGGACGCTGTACGAGAAGAGCTGTGCGTACCGGGATCTGCGGTTGTCCGGGTACCCCGGGGTGCTGACGCGGGACGATCTGGCGACGCTGCGGTTGCCGGATCTCATGCAGGCGTACGGGGAGGTGCTGTCGGGGCGGGGGCCGCAGGACCCTCCGGCGGTCTAGGCCGCACCGCGGCCCGCAGCCGTGACGGCTGCGGGCCGCGGCTAGGCGAGTGCCTCCTCCGGTGCTCCGCTCGTCCGCTGTTCCGCCACCGTCGCCTCGCGGTGGGCCGGGTCGCGGACCTCGCCGACCAGGAGTTCGAGTACGTCCTCCAGCGCGACCAGGCCCAGCACCTTGCCGGACGCGTCGGCGACCTGGGCCAGGTGGGTCGCGGCGCGGCGCATGACGGTGAGGGCGTCGTCGAGCGGCAGTTCCGCGCGCAGGGTGGTCATCGGCCGCCACAGGTGCTGCGGCACCGCACGGTCGGAGTCCTCCACGTCGAGGACGTCCTTGACGTGCAGGTATCCCATGAACGCGCCCGTGTCCGCCGCGACCGGGAAGCGTGAGTACCCGGTGCGGGCGGTGAGCGCCACGATCTCGCCCGGCGTGACCGCGGGGCTGACCGTCACCAGGGACTCGCGCCCGAGGAGCACGTCCGTCACCGGGCGGGAACCCAGTTCCAGGGCGTCCTCCAGGCGCTCCTGCTCCTCCGGGTCGAGCAGGCCGGCCTGCCCGGCGTCCTCGACCAGCCGGTTGAGCTGCTCGCTGGTGAAGACGGCCTCGACCTCGTCCTTCGGCTCGACGTGGAACAGCCGCAGGATGCCCTGGGCGCAGGCGCCGAGCGCGACGGTGATCGGCCTGCAGAGGCGGGCGAAGGCGACCAGGCCGGGGCTCAGCCACAGGGCGGCCTTCTCGGGGGCGGCCATCGCGAGGTTCTTCGGGACCATCTCGCCGATGACGAGGTGGCAGAAGACCACGGCGGCAAGCGCGATGACGTAGCCGAGCGGGTGGATCATGCCGTGCGGCAGGTGCATCCACTCGAAGACCGGCTCCAGCAGGTGGGCGACGGTGGGCTCGGCGACCGCGCCGAGCGTCAGCGAGCAGACGGTGATGCCGAACTGGGCGGCGGCCATCATCTGCGGCAGCCGCTCGAGCCCGTAGAGCACCTGCCGGGCCCGGGCGGTGCCGAGCGGCTCGATCTGGCTGCGGCGCACGGAGACGAGGGCGAACTCGGCGCCGACGAAGAAGCCGTTGGCGAGGACGAGCAGCGCGGCGAACAGGAGTTGCAGGACGCTCATCGGGCGGCCTCCAGCAGCGACGCCGGTGCCGTCCGCACCAGCCGTATCCGCTCGGCGCGGTAGTGGCCGACCTGCCGTACCGACAGGCGCCAGCCGGGCAGTTCCGCGCGGTCCCCGACGGCGGGGATGCGGCCGAGCAGGTCGGCGACCAGGCCGGCCACCGTCTCGTACGGCCCCTCGGGCGGCTCCAGGCCGATGCGCCGCAGGGCGTCGACGCGGCAGCTGCCGTCGACGTCCCAGGCGGGGCGGCCTTCCTCGGGCGGGGCGGGGGCGAGTTCGGGCACGTCCAGTCCGTCGTGCTCGTCGCGGACCTCGCCGACGATCTCCTCGACGATGTCCTCCAGGGTGACGACGCCGGCGGTGCCGCCGTACTCGTCGACGACGACCGCGATGGGCTGCTCGCTGCGCAGGCGGGTGAGCAGCGGCCGTACGGGCAGGGTCTCGGGGACGAGCAGGGCCGGGCGGGCGATGCGGCCGGCGGGGGTGCGCAGCCGCTCGTGCGCGGGGACCGCGAGGGCGTCCTTGAGGTGGACCATGCCGACGATCTCGTCGATCTTCTCCCGGTAGACGGGGAAGCGGGACAGGCCGGTGGCCCGGGTCAGGTTGACGACGTCCTCGGCGGTCGCCGAGGACTGCAGGGCGCTGACCTTCACGCGCGGGGTCATGACGTGCTGTGCGGTCAGTTCGCCCAGGGACAGGGTGCGGACGAAGAGTTCCGCGGTGTCCTGTTCCAGGGCGCCGGCCCGCGCTGAGTGCCGGGCCAGGGAGACCAGTTCGCCGGGGGTACGGGCGGAGGCCAGTTCCTCGGCCGGCTCGATGCCGAGCATGCGCACGAGCCGGTTGGCGACGGTGTTCAGCGCGGAGATCACGGGTCGGAAGAGCCGGGCGAAGGCGTGCTGCGGGCCGGCGACGAAGCGCGCGACCTGGAGCGGCTTGGACACCGCCCAGTTCTTGGGCACGAGCTCACCGATCACCATCTGCACGGCCGAGGCCAGCAGCATGCCGACGATCACCGACACGCCGGACACGGCGCCGTCGGGGACGCCGATCGCGGTGAACGGGCCGTCGAGCAGCCGGGCGAGGGCCGGTTCGGCGAGCATGCCGACGACCAGGGAGGTGATGGTGATGCCGAGCTGGGTGCCGGAGAGCTGGAAGGACAGCTCCTTGAGGGACTCGACGACCCGGCGGGCACGCCGGTCGCCGTCGGCGGCGGCCTGCTCGGCGTCCGGCCGTTCGACCGTCACGAGGCCGAACTCGGCCGCGACGAAGAAGCCGTTGGCCAGGATCAGCAGGAACGCGGCTGCCAGGAGCAGCAGGGGGGTGGTCATGATGCCGCCGCCTCCGCAGGGACGCGTGCCTCGTGGGCACGGTCCGCGCTATGTCGGCAGGGGGCGGCGCAGGTACTGCAGGACGATCCGTCCATCGCCGGAGGGAGTCACTCCTCGGGTAGCAGGAACCCCCGCGCACCGGGCGGAGCGACAGGGGCGGAGGCGCGACGACCGCGTCTCCGTTCCCAGATTAATCACGAAAAGGGTGCGTGCGGCAGGGTGGACGCCGCCGAGCCGGTCCCCGGGGCCGCTCGGGTGGCGTCCCGGGGACGTGCGCGGTCAGCCGCGCGGTGCCTCGGGGCCGGCGGCGGAGCGGGCCTCCACCAGGGCCCGCAGGGCACGGGCGTCGGCGATGGCGCGCTCCTTGGCGATGCCCGGCTGGATGCCGAGCGCGGGCAGGCTCGTGCCGTCGCTGAGGTCGAGGAACACCCACGGGTCGCCGGCCCGGAGGTTGACCCGGAGGATCTCCGCCCATTCCAGTTGCCGCCGGTTCGTCAGGTTGACGACGGTGACGCCCGACTCGTCGGCGACGACCTTGGGCCGGGACAGCATCAGCAGGACGCCGGCCAGGAAGAGGGCCGTCAGCACGAAGCTGAGGCGCTCCCCCGGGCCCAGTCCGTCGAGCAGCATGCCGACCGCCGAGACGGTCACGACGGTGGCCGCGGCCAGACCGAGGAGGACGGCTCGGGTGCGGCCCGGCCGGAAGGTGACGGGCAGGGCGGGCAGGTCCGGTCCGGCGCCCGACGGTGCGTCCGACATGGTGTGTGTGCTCCGCATCATGCTGGAGGAACGACGGGGCGGGGGGTCACAGACGGCACGCGTGGATGGCCGTGGTCAGGATGGCCCGGGCACCGATGTCGTACAGGTCGTCCATGATCCGCTGGGCCTCCTTGGAGGGCACCATCGCGCGAACGGCGACCCAGCCCTCGTTGTGCAGCGGGGAGACGGTCGGGGACTCCAGGCCGGGGGTGAGGGCGACGGCCTTCTCCAGCTGCTCGACGCGGCAGTCGTAGTCCATCATCACGTACGTCCGGGCCACCAGGACGCCCTGGAGGCGCCGCAGGAACTGCTGGACCTTGGGCTCCTCCGTGTCGGCTCCGGTACGGCGGATCACGACCGCCTCGGACTTCATGATGGGCTCGCCGAAGACCTCCAGGCCGGCGTTGCGCAGGGAGGTGCCGGTCTCGACGACGTCGGCGATGACCTCGGCGACGCCCAGCTCGATGGCGGTCTCGACGGCGCCGTCGAGGTGGACGACGGAGGCGTCGACGCCGTGCTCGGCGAGGTGGCCCGCGACGATGCCCTCGTACGAGGTGGCGACCGTCCTGCCCTTGAGGTCCTCGATGCCGTTCGCGGTGCCCGGCTTGGCGGCGAAGCGGAAGGTGGAGCGGGCGAAGCCGAGCGGGAGGATCTCCTCCGCCCGGGCGCCGGAGTCGACCAGCAGGTCCCGGCCGGTGATGCCGATGTCGAGGCGGCCGGAGGAGACGTAGATCGCGATGTCGCGGGGGCGGAGGTAGAAGAACTCCACCTCGTTCACCGGGTCGACGATCCGCAGTTCCTTGGACTCACGGCGCTGCTGGTAGCCGGCCTCATGCAGCATCTCCCCCGCGGGGCCTGACAGGGAACCCTTGTTGGGGACGGCGATGCGCAGCATGAGGTCGGCTTCCTTCGTGTGAGGGGGTGGGGAAAGGCTCTGCGAGGGCTGGCTTACAGATGGGCGTAGACGTCGTCCAGGGAGATACCGCGGGCGACCATCATCACCTGGACGTGGTACAGCAGCTGGGAGATCTCCTCGGCCGCCGCCTCCTTGCCCTCGTACTCGGCGGCCATCCAGACCTCGGCGGCCTCCTCGACGACCTTCTTGCCGATGGCATGGACCCCCTTGTCCACCAGTTCGGCGGTGCGGGAGGTGGCGGGGTCGCCGTTCGCGGCCTTGTGCTGGAGCTCGGTGAAGAGCTCCTCGAAAGTCTTCTTGGACATGGTGGCGCCCACTTTACGCGTAGTGCCGAGGGGCCTAGCGCCACGGTTCGGATACCGAGCGGAGCGTGGCCGCCGTGGCGACGGCCGCGGTCACCGCCTCGTGGCCCTTGTCCTCGCTGGAGCCCTCGATGCCGGCCCGGTCCAGGGCCTGCTCCTCGGTGTCGCAGGTGAGCACGCCGAAGCCGACGGGCACGCCGGTGTCGACGGACACCTGGACCAGGCCCTGGGTCACGCCCTGGCACACGTAGTCGAAGTGGGGGGTGCCGCCGCGGATGACGACGCCGAGGGCGACGATCGCGTCGTAGCCGCGGCCGGCGAGGACCTTGGCGACGACCGGGAGCTCGAAGCTGCCGGGGACCCTGAGCAGGGTCGGCTCGTCGATCCCGAGTTCGCGCAGGGCGCGCAGGGCGCCGTCCACCAGTCCGTCCATCACCTTGTCGTGCCACTGCGCCGCGATGACGGCGACCCGCAGGTCGCCCACGTTGCGTACGGACAGCTCCGGTGCACCCTTGCCGCTCACGTGTCTCCTTGAATCCTTTGCGTGCTGCGCTTACTGGTTGCCGCAGGTGGACACGGGCGTCGTGTCCAGCCAGGGCAGGTCGTGTCCCATCCGGTCCCGCTTGGTGCGCAGGTAGCGGAGGTTGTGCTCGCCGGCCTGGACGGGCATCGGCTCGCGGCCGGTGACGTCGATGCCGTGCCGTTCGAGGGCGTCGGACTTGTCGGGGTTGTTGGTCATCAGCCGTACGGCGCGCACGCCGAGGTCGGCGAGGATCCGGGCGCCGGCGCCGTAGTCGCGGGCGTCGGCGGGCAGGCCGAGTTCGAGGTTGGCGTCGAGGGTGTCCCGGCCGCGCTCCTGGAGTTCGTAGGCGCGCAGCTTGGACATCAGGCCGATGCCGCGTCCCTCGTGGCCGCGGAGGTAGACCACCACTCCCCTGCCCTCGGCCTGGATGCGGTCGAGGGAGGCGTCCAGCTGGGGGCCGCAGTCGCAGCGCTGGGAGCCGAAGACGTCGCCGGTGAGGCACTCGGAGTGGATGCGCACCAGGACGTCCTCGCCGTCGCCGATGTCGCCGTGGACGAGGGCGACGTGCTCGACGCCGTCGACCGTGGAGCGGTAGCCGTACGCCGTGAAGTCGCCGTGCCGGGTCGGCAGGTGGACCTCGGCCTCGCGGCGGACGGTGGGCTCGGCGCTGCGGCGGTAGGCGATCAGGTCCTCGATGGAGATGATCGTCAGGCCGTGCTTGCGGGCGAACGGGATCAGCTCGGGCAGCCGCAGCATGCGCCCGTCCTCGCCGGCGATCTCGACGATGGCGCCGGCCGGGCGCAGGCCCGCGAGACGGGCGAGGTCGACGGCGGCCTCGGTGTGGCCGCCTCGGACCAGCACGCCGCCGGAGCGGGCGCGCAGCGGGAAGATGTGGCCGGGCCGGACGAGGTCGTCCGGCCGGGCGGTGCCGCTCGCCAGGAGCTGGAGGGTGGTGGCGCGGTCGGAGGCCGAGATGCCGGTGCTCACGCCGTGGGCGGCGGTGGCGTCCACGGAGACGGTGAACGCCGTCTTCATCGACTCGGTGTTGTCGTCGACCATCTGCGGGAGGCGGAGCCGGTCGAGTTCGTCGCCCTCCATGGGGGCGCAGATCAGGCCGCGGCACTCGCTCATCATGAAGGCGACGATCTCCTCGGTCGCCTTCTCGGCGGCGACGACGAGGTCGCCCTCGTTCTCGCGGTTCTCGTCGTCCACGACGACGACCGGGCGGCCGGCCGCGATGTCGGCGACGGCCTGCTCGACCGGGTCGAGGGCGAGGTCCTCGGGGCCGTCGGGGCTGTAGAGGATGGGTGCCGCGCTCATGCGGGCGCTCCTTCCGGGACGGGCCGCGTCGCGTTGCGGGAGCGCAGCCACCAGTCGCGCAGGCCCCACAGGACGAGCGCGCCGTACAGGACGTAGACGAAGCCGGAGAAGGCGAAGCCGTTGGCGAAGTTCAGCGGGACGCCGACCAGGTCGACGAGCAGCCAGGCGAACCAGAACTCGACCATGCCGCGGGCCTGGGCGTACATGGCGACGACGGTGCCGACGAAGATGTACGCGTCCGGCCAGGGGTCCCAGGACAGGGCCGGGAAGGCGGTGAACAGGCCGCCGACCGCGAGGGTGCCGAGGGCGGCGGCGCCGGCCAGGGCGCCGCGTTCGCGCCAGGTGGCGAAGCGGACGGCGATGGAGCCGTCCTGGGTCTGCTGCCGGCCGCGGTTCCACTGCCAGAAGCCCCAGGCGGCGACGACCATGACGACGATCTGCTTGCCGGCGCTGCCGGAGAGGTGGGCGGTGGCGAAGGCCGCGAAGAGGACGAGTCCGGAGACGAACTGCACGGGCCAGGTCCATATGGAGCGCCGCCAGCCGAGCGCGAGGCCGAGCAGGCCGATCACGTTGCCGATCATGTCCGACCACTTGATGTGCTGGTCGAAGAGGGTGAACGCCTCGGAGTTGAGCCAGTTCACTTGGTGTCTCCCTGTTCGACGTGGGCGCCGAGCAGCCGCTCGACGTACTTGGCGATGACGTCCACCTCGAGGTTGACCGGGTCGCCGGGCTGCTTGAGGCCGAGCGTGGTCAGGGCGAGGGTGGTGGGAATGAGGCTGACGGTGAAGAAGTCGGGGCCGGCGTCGACGACGGTGAGGCTGATGCCGTCGACGGTGATGGAGCCCTTCTCCACGACGTAGCGCGCGAGGCCGGCGGGCAGGGAGATCTTCACGATCTCCCAGTGCTCGGAGGGCGTGCGCTCGACGATCTCGCCGGTGCCGTCGACGTGGCCCTGCACGATGTGGCCGCCGAGCCGGGCGCCCACGGCGGAGGGGCGCTCCAGGTTGACGCGGGAGCCGACGGCGAGGGCGCCGAGGCTGGAGCGGTCGAGGGTCTCGGCCATCACGTCGGCGGTGAACTCGTCGCCCTCGTGGTCGACGACGGTGAGGCAGACGCCGTTGACGGCGATGGAGTCGCCGTGCCGTGCGCCGTCGGTGACGACGGGGCCGCGCAGGCGGAAGCGACAGGCGTCGTCGAGGGTCTCGACGGCGGTGATCTCGCCCAGCTCTTCGACGATTCCGGTGAACACTTCCCGGGTCCTCCCTGCCTCTTCGGGCACGGACTCCGGGGCTGTCGAGAACGACAGAAAGGACGAACGAGGACCGTGGAGGCGACGCCGGACGGGAGCCACCCGGAACGGGCGGTCCCAGAGGCCGGCGGCGCGCACGTGTGCTCGCCCGCCGCGCACTGCCTCCCATCCGGACTTTAACCGTCGGTCCAGGAATTTCACCTGGTCAACCGGTCGCTGGAGGCGACCGGGTCGCGGACTGTAACCGCCGGTTCGGACTTTCACCGACCCCGGAGTGCGCTGCTTCTGGTACAGGGCCAGTGTGCCACGGACGGCCCGCACTCATCCGGACGGAGGGTGTGGGGTGGCTCACAGAGCGCGTCGGCGGTCTGCCCCGCCGGACCGTGCCCGTCCGCGAGCACGGCCAACTCCCGCGTCGTCGCACCCGCTTGAGATTGGTCCATACCTATTGACCTACTGGTCTAGTCCTCTTTAGGGTCTGCGCAGCTTCCGTGAAGCTTCCGTGCAGCGGAACCGCCCCCTCAGGACCGGCCCGGCGGCGGTGACGACGGCCCTTGCCCGCCGCCGGGCCACCCAATCGCGCGACCACGGACGCCGGTGCCGCCCGGTGTCACATTTCCGGGGTGCCCATCCGTCCAAGCTGGCGACAGGGTGCTCCGCCCGGGAGCACCACCCGTCCGAAGGGACTGAACAGCATGACCACGATCCTGGTGACCGGCGGCACCGGAACACTCGGCCGGTACGTCACCGAGCGGCTGCGCGCGGACGGGCACGAGGTGCGGGTGCTCAGCCGGCACTCCCAGCCGTACGCCGTCGACCTGCGCAAGGGCGGCGCCGGCCTGGACGCGGCACTCGACGGCGTGGAGACGGTCGTGCACTGCGCGACCACGCAGACCGGCGGTGACGAGCGGGCGGCCGTGAACCTGCTGGAGGCCGCCCGGCGGGCCGGGGTGGGGCACCTGGTCTACATCTCGATCGTCGGCGTCGACCGGGTGCCGTTCGGCTACTACCGCGCCAAGGCGGACGTCGAGCACCTCGTCGAGGAGTCCGGGCTCGGCTGGACGGTGCTGCGGACGACGCAGTTCCACGACCTGGTGGTGCGGCTGTTCCAGGGGCTGGCCAAGCCCCCGGTCATGCTGCTGCCGGCGAAGGTCGATGACCAGCCGATCGAGGTGCGGGAGGTCGCGGACCGGCTCGCCGAGCTGGCGGCCGGCGAGCCCGCCGGCCGGGTCCCGGACCTGGGCGGGCCCGAGGTGCGGAGCTTCGAGTCGCTCGCCCGCGCCTATCTGGCCGCGACGGGGCGGCGACGGGCCGTGGTGAACGTGCCGCTCGCCGGGCGGGCCTACCGCGCCTTCCGTTCGGGCGGCCATCTGACTCCGGAGCGGGCGCTGGGCAAGGGCACCTTCGAGGAGTATCTGACGGCACGCTTCGGGGGCGTGCCCGGAGCGGGACGCCGCGGCTGACCGGAGCCGGTGACCGGCGCCGCGGGCTCCATGCGGGGCGCACGGAAGAGGGGCGTGGCTCCGAAGACCGGAACGCGGTATGTCCCTTATCGTCGGTTCCGGCAAGGGCCTGCGGACGGGACGGAGTCGGGCTGTGGCGTTCGCGGAGTCGGCCGGCGGCCAGGAGCCCGAGCCCTCTCCCGGGCCGGCTCCGGCGCCCGGGCGACGCTCGTGGGCACCGCTGCTGGCGGTCTGTGCCGGGTACTTCATGGTGATCCTCGACGTGACCGTCATCAACGTCGCCGTGCCGGTGATCGGCCGGGAGCTGTCGGCCTCGCTCACCGGCATCCAGTGGATCACCGACGGGTACACCCTGGTCTTCGCCGGGTTCCTGCTGACCGGCGGCGCGCTGGGCGACCGGCTGGGGAACCGGCGCGTCTTCTGCCTGGGCGTGGCCGTGTTCACCGTGTCCTCGGCCGCCTGCGCGCTGGCGCCGACGGCTCCCTTCCTGATCGCGGCCCGACTGGTGGAAGGGCTGGGGGCGGCGCTGATCGTGCCGGGTTCGCTGGCCCTGCTCCAGCAGGCCTACCCGGCGCGGGCCGCCCGCTCGCGGGCCTTCGGGCTGTGGGGCTCGATGGCGGGCGTCGCGGCGTCGGCCGGGCCGCTGCTGGGCGGACTGCTCGTCTCCACGGTGGGCTGGCGCTGGGTGTTCCTCGTCAACCTGCCCGTCGGCGCGGCCTGCCTGGCGCTGACGCTGCGGCATGTCGCGCGCTCACCCCGGCGCCCCGACCGGGCACTGGACCGGCCGGCGCAGTGCGCGGTCGTGGCCGCGGTGGTGCTGCTGATCGGGGCGCTCAACGAGGCCGGACGGCGCGGCTGGTCCGATCCGGCCGTCCTCGCCGGGCTGGGCCTGGCCGTACTGGCTGCCGTGGCGTTCGCGGTGCGCGAGCGGCTGGCCCGGTCTCCCGCTCTTCCCCCGAGCCTGCTGCGCTCCCGTGCGATGAGCGGCGGCGCCGCCATCGGCCTGCTGTTCAACTTCGCCTTCTACGGCATGGTGTTCACCGCCAGCCTGAGCTTCCAGCATCAGCGCGGATTCAGTGCCCTCGCCACCGGCCTGGCACTGTTGCCGGCGGTGGCGATGACGACGTTCGCCTCCGCGCTGTCCGGGCGGCTGACCCCCCGCACCGGCGATCGGCCCCTGGTGGTCTCCGGCATGCTGCTGGCGGCGCTGGGACTGGCCGGCTGGGCGGCGGCGGGGACCGAACCCGCCTATCCCCTGCTGGTCGCCCCGCTGGCGGCCGCCGGGTTCGGCACCTCCTTCGCCCTCACCGGC
This sequence comes from Streptomyces sp. NPDC127100, assembly GCF_042724095.1. Taxonomy (NCBI): domain Bacteria; kingdom Bacillati; phylum Actinomycetota; class Actinomycetes; order Kitasatosporales; family Streptomycetaceae; genus Streptomyces; species Streptomyces sp. NPDC127100. Next base: position 116,620 of record NZ_JBHXFL010000010.1, on the reverse strand, counting down.
TCGACCACCACGGTGATGGGCGCCGCTCCCCCGGCCTACTCGGGGGCCGCCTCCGCGCTGTTCAACACCGCCCGCCAGATCGGCAGCGCCGCCGGCGTGGCACTCGGCGGCAGCCTGCTGGCCACGGCCACGGACTACGGCACCGGGCTGCGCGCCTGCATGGCCATCGGCGCGCTCGCCTACCTGACCGCCGCACTCCTCGCCGTACTCTGCGTACCCGCGAAGCCGTGTTCCAGCGGCCCCGCCGGGCCGGCCCGGCGGGGTGAGCCTCAGAAGTCGTAGTCGTCGATGTTCTTCGCGTTGAACTGCGTCGGCTCGCCGAGCGTGATGACGCCGTCCTCGCCCACCTCGAACCAGCCCATGTCGCCGGCCAGGAACATCTGCCCCTCCCTGCCGGTTATCTGGCCGGAGGCGAGGGCGACCGCCGCGTGCCCCGCCAGTTCGCCGAGCCTGGCCGGGTCCCACAGAAGGAACGCCTCGACCGTGCCGTCCTTGACGTAGGAGCGCATGTCGTTGGGGGCGCCGAGGCCGGTCAATCGCACGGTGCCCTTGAACTCCGACCGGGACAGGTACTCGGCGGCCGCCTTGATGCCGTTGGTGGTGGGCGAGATGATCCCCGCGAGCCTTGGATGCGACTCGAGGAGCGCCTGCGCCTGCTCGTAGGACTTCTGCGCGTCGTCGTCGCCGTACGCGATGTCGACGAGCTCCATGTCCTTGTACCGGGGGTCCGACAGGGCCTTCTTGATGCTGGCGATCCAGGCGTTCTGGTTCGTCGCCGTCCGCGCGGCGGAGAGGATGGCGAACTCGCCCTTGTAGCCGATCTGTTTGCCGAGCAGTTCGAGCTGCGAGACGGCGATGTCCTCGGCGCCGGCGGGGGAGACGAAGGCGTTGCGGCACTCCGGTCTGGTGTCCGAGTCGTACGTGACGACCTTGAGGCCCGCGTCCAGGGCCTTCTTCAGGGCGGTGCACAGGGCCTCCGGGTCGAGCGCGGAGACGGCCATGGCGTCCACCTCGTCCTGCGTGGCGGCGTTGATGTACGACACCTGGCCGGCCGTGTCGGCCCCCCGCTCCGGCCCGGTCTCCTCGAAGGTCGAGCCGAGCTCCGTGACCGCCCGCCTGCCGCCCTCGTCCGCCACCTTGAAGTACGGCGTGCCGACCTGCTTGGGCAGGAAGGCGACGGTGAGCCCCTTGCGCGTGGGGGCGTTGGGCGAGGCGTCGCCCTTCACGGCGTTCGCGGCGCCCGAGGTGCCGGAGGCGCCGGAGGCCGACGAGTCGCCGCACGCGGTGGCGAACAGGCTGAGGGAGCAGATCGTGGCCAGTAGCAGTGGGGTGCGCCGTGGCATGGGCCTGTACATGTGCTTCTTTCGCAGAGGTGGAATGAAACGTACGAACGCGGCCTGTCAACCGCCGGCCCCGCACCGTGCCGCCCCGCAGCTCGCGGTGGCTGACTTGTGTCGACGGCGTGAAGGAAAGGCGAGGTGACCGGTCTCCTCGTGGGGTGGACCGGTCACGGATCCGTGCACGCGCGCAGGCCAAAGCTGTGGCTGAAAGGTTTCAGAGCGTTGCCGGTGACGCTAAGCAGAGACCCCGTCACAGTCAATGGGCGTGCAGCGACTTGTGGTTCACCGCTCGGCGCGGCCGAAGCCGGGACGGTCCGGACGGCGGGACCCACCGCCCGGGCGGTCGGCATGTCCGGACGACGGGGCCTACCGCTCCTGCGGTCCGAACAGGGCGTCCTGGGCACTCTCCCGGGCGGTCAGCAGTGCCCCGCGCAGCACCGCGCCGCCGCCCAGCGTGCCCGCGCGCACCTCGGTGGCGAGCGGCGACATCCCGGCCAGGCGGTCCTGCACACGGGCGGCGAGCGGGTCGCCGCCCGCCCGGCCGACCTCCCCGGCCAGCACGACACAGCCGGGGTCGAGGACGGAGACGACGGCGGCGGCGCCGAGCGCGATCCGGGCGGCGAGGGCGTCGAGGAACGCTTCGGCCGACGGGGCGGCTCCGGCTCCGCGCACCGCCGCCCGCACCAGCGCCGCCGCATGCGGCTCGCCCGCGGCGGGCTCCGCCGTCACACCGTGCCGCGCCGCCAGGGCCACCACCGCCGCCGCCCCGGTCACGGAGTGGAAACCGCCGCCGCAATCGGTGGCCGACGGCACGCCCGACGTACCCGGCACCGGCAGGAAGCCCAGCTCGCCCGCGCCGCCGGAGACGCCGCGCCGCAGGACGCCGTCGAGGACGACCGCGCCGCCGACGCCCAGGCCGAGCCAGAGCAGCACGAACGTGTCCCGGTCGCGGGCCGCCCCGTCGCGCTGCTCGGCCAGGGCGGCGAGGTTGGTCTCGTTCTCGACGCCCACCCGCGCCCCGGGCAGCCGTTCCCGCAGCGCGGCCACCAGCCGGCGGTGCCACTCGGGCAGGCCGGTCGAGTCGTGCAGTTCACCGCTGGCCGGGTCGATCAGGCCGGGGGCGCCGACGCAGACGGTGTGCAGCCGGTCGGCCCCCGCCTCCTTCACCGTGCGCTCGACCAGGGTGACCGCCTGTTCCACCGCGGGGCCCGTACCGGTGCCGTCGCCGATCGGTACCGACGCCTCGGCGAGGACCCGGCCCAGCAGGTCCGACACGAGGACGGAGACGCTCTCGGTGCGCACGTCGAGGGCGGCCAGGTGGGCGCGGCCGGCGACGATGCCGTACAGCTTGGCGTTCGGCCCGCGGCGCTGCTCCCCCGACTCCCCGGTCACCTCGATCAGACCGGAGGCGGTGAGGCGTTCGACGAGGTCGGCCACGGTGGGGCGGGAGAGGCCGGTCAGCTGCTTCAGCTGGGTGGCCGTCAACGCGCCCTCCTGCTGGAGCAGACGCAGGGCGAGCCGGTCGTTGATGGCCCGGGCGGTGCTCGGGGATGCGGGCATGCCGGGATCCTTCCAGATCGACGGGCGTGGGGTGGCGCCGAGAACTCACTATCTATCAGGCAGGGTTCCTGATAGTTTACGCGGCGCGACGGAGCAGTCGCGGAATCGACGGAGGAGCCCGGAATGAGCGCAGTGGTCCACGCGCACAGTGAGGTGAGGCGTGCCCGGTACGCCGTGGCGGCCGTGTTCGCCGTGCACGGCGCGGTCACCGGCTCGTTCGCGACCCGGGTGCCGTGGATCCAGGACCACGCCGGGGTGAGCGCGGGGCAGCTGGGGCTGGCGCTGGCGTTCCCCGCGCTCGGCGCCTCCGTCGCCATGCCGCTGGCCGGCAGCGTCAGCCACCGCTTCGGCGCCCGTACCGCACTGCGCGGCCTGCTCGCCCTGTGGACGCTGGCCCTGGTCCTGCCCTCCCTGGCCCCGAACCTGCTCACCCTGTGCCTCGCCCTGTTCGTCTACGGCGCCTCGGCGGGCATGTCGGACGTGGCGATGAACGCGCTCGGCGTCGAGGTGGAGAACCGCCTCAACAAGTCGATCATGTCCGGGCTGCACGGCATGTGGAGCGCGGGTGCCCTGACCGGTTCGGCGGCCGGCACGATCGCCGCCCACCTGGGCGCGGACGCGCGGCTGCACCACGTGCTCGCCGCGGCGGTGCTGACCGTGCTGGGCGTGACGGCCTGCACCTGGGTGCTGGACCTCCAGCCCGCCGAGGACGAGGACCCGCCGCCACGGTTCGCGCTGCCGCCCAGGTCGGCGGTGCTGATCGGCGCGGTCGGGTTCTGCGCCGTGTTCGCGGAGGGCGCGAGCCTGGACTGGTCGGCGGTCTACCTGCGGGACCAGCTGGAGACGTCGGCCGGTCTCGCGGCGGCGTGCACGACGGGCTTCACGCTGACCATGGCCGTGGCCCGGCTGGCCGGGGACAGGGTGGTGGACCGCTTCGGCGCGGTGCGCACGGTCCGGGTGAGCGGAGTGCTGGCCGCGCTCGGAGGCGTGCTCGTCGTCGTCGGCGGCCATCCGGCGGTGGCGATGAGCGGCTTCGCGCTGATGGGCCTCGGCATCGCCGTGGTCGTCCCGCTGTGCTTCGCCGCCGCCGGCCGTGCCGGTTCCAACCCCAGCCTGGCCATCGCGGGCGTCGCGACCATCACGTACACCTCGGGGCTGGTGGCGCCGAGCGCGATCGGCGGCCTGGCGCAGGCGACCAGCCTGGTGGTGTCGTTCGGTCTGGTGACCGTGCTGGCCTGCTGCCTGGTGGTGTTCGCGAGGGTCCTGCGCGCCGGCGACCGCAACCGGCCGAAGATCAGTCCGCCGAGCGCAGCAGTGCCCGACCGGCAGTCCTGAAGGCCTCGCTCCACGGCGCCGGGCGCAGCGTCTGCGAGTCCAGCCGGACCAGCACCCGGGTGCCGCGGGCGTACGTGGTGGCACCGTCAGCCGAGCAGAAGCGGAAGCCGTAGGTCAGCCCGGTCGTGCCGAGCCGCTCCAGCCAGAGGTGGACGGCGTACGCGCCCGGCCGGGTGACCGGCGCCTCGTAGCTGACCGTCAGCTCCTTGACCGCGTTGCAGGCGTCGCCGGCCGCCGCCCAGTCGCCCTCGAAGCGGAAACCGTGCCCGGCCCACAGCTCGGACCACGCCCGCTCGACCATCACGGGATAGCGGGCGTTGTGCAGCAGGCCGAGAGCGTCCAGGTCGTCGAAGTGGACGGTGACGGGGACGAGCCTGCCGTGGGACAGGGCGGGGGCGGCGGGGGCTTCGGCGGTCACGGGCGGGGCTCCTAGTGGTGCTCGACTGGCTCACGGACAACGGTCCCGTTCATCCTAAGCGGACGCTCAGCCTTATCGGCCGGGGGGAAGGCGCTGGTCAGCAGGGGGCGCGGGACGAGGGACACCTCGCTACCCCCGACAATGGTGCGGACAGTCCTCACGTACAGAGAAAGCGAAACCTCACCATGGACCTCGGCGTGCGCTGGAAGCTCCACGGGGACGGGAAGGTACCCGCCCCCGGAGCGGTGGTCCGCCCGGACGAACGGCTCTCGTGGCCCCGCACGGCCGGGCTCGGCGCCCAGCACGTGGTGGCCATGTTCGGGGCGTCCTTCGTGGCTCCCGTCCTGATGGGCCTGGACCCCAACCTCGCGATCATGATGTCGGGCGTGGCGACCGTCATCTTCCTGCTCGCCACCCGCGGCCGGGTGCCCAGCTACCTCGGCTGCTCGCTCTCCTTCGTCGGCGTCGCCGCCGTGATCCGGGCGCAGGGCGGCACGAGTGCCACGGTGACCGGCGCGGTGCTCGTCGTCGGCGCCGCGCTGTTCCTGGTGGGCCTCGCGGTGCAGCGGTTCGGCGCGCGGATCATCCACGCCGCCATGCCGCCGATCGTCACCGGCGCGGTGGTCATGCTGATCGGCTTCAACCTGGCGCCCGTCACCGCCTCCACCTACTGGCCGCAGGACCAGTGGACGGCCCTGCTGACGATGCTGTTCACCGGCCTGGCCGTGGTCTGCCTGCGCGGTTTCTGGTCCCGGATCGCGATCTTCCTGGGACTGGTCTTCGGCTACGCCCTGTCCTGGGCCCTCGACCAGATCTTCGGGAAGATCCACTCGGTGGACGGCAGCGGCCAGGTCACCGACCACTGGCGGCTGGACTTCTCCGCCGTCGGCCGGGCCGACTGGATCGGGCTGCCGTCCTTCCACGGCCCGAGCTTCGAGTGGTCGGCGATCCTGGTCGCCCTGCCCGTCGTCATCGCGCTGATCGCGGAGAACGCCGGCCACGTCAAGGCGGTCGGCGAGATGACCGGCGACTCCCTCGACGACAAGCTGGGCACGGCGATCTCCGCGGACGGCGTCGGCTCGATGCTGTCCACCGCGGTCGGCGGCCCGCCGAACACCACCTACTCCGAGAACATCGGCGTGATGGCCGCGACCCGGGTCTACTCGACGGCCGCCTACTGGGCCGCCGCCGGCTTCGCCCTGCTGTTCGGCCTCTGCCCGAAGTTCGGCGCGGTCGTCGCCGCGATCCCCGGCGGCGTGCTCGGCGGCATCACGGTCATCCTCTACGGCATGATCGGCCTGCTCGGCGCGCAGATCTGGATCAACTCCGGGGTGGACCTGCGCAATCCGCTGAACCTGGTGCCGGCCGCCGCGGGCATCATCATCGGCGTCGGCAACGTCAGCATGAAGTTCACCGACACCTTCTCCCTCAGCGGCATCGCGCTCGGCACCCTGGTCGTCATCACCGGCTACCACGCGCTGCGCGCCTTCGCCCCGGCCCACCTCAAGACGCAGCAGCCGCTGCTGGACGAGGGGACGTCGTCGTACGACGAGAAGAAGGACGACGGCGGTTCTCAGCGTGCCAAGTCGTAGGCGTACGACGGGGTGAACGTGCCCGGCGACCCCTTGCAGCCGTCCGACTCCCCCGGCAGTTTCACCCACAGGTAGGCGTCGATGCGCCCCAGGCCGGTGCTCAGGGTGGGCGGGCTGCCGAGCCTGCGGCCGTCGGGGTCGCACCACTCGCCGTCGGGCGGTGCTCCGTTGCCGTTGCGGCTCGTGTCGATGACGGCGCCCAGGCCCGCCGGCCCGCCGAGGGCGTCGAGGACCGCGCGGTCGTGGGCGACCTCGTCGGCGGTGGCGTGGAAGTTGGAGACGTTGCTGAAGACGCCGTCCGAGGAGTCGGCCGAGGCGGCACCGGCCTGCTTCAGCCACCCCGCCTGCCTGGCGGGCGCGTGCCAGCCGGAGTGGCCCGCGTCGAAGTAGACGCGCGCCTTCGGGTCGGCCTCCTTCAGTACGCGGCCGGCCCGGGCCAGGGAGGCGAAGCGGTCGGCACGGTCCGCGGCGGACAGGCACTCGGCCTGGGCCACCGAGTCGGGCTCCAGGACGACGACGACCTCGCCCGAGCCCAGCCCCGCGGCGAACCGGTCGATCCAGTCGTCGTAGGCGTCGAGGTCCGGCGCCCCGCCCTCCGAGTAGCCGCCGCAGTCGCGGTCCGGGATCACGTACGGCACGACCACCGGCACCCGGCCCTGGGCGGCCCCGCCCGAGGTGACCGCCCGGACCCGGGAGGTGATGTTCTCCGGCGTGTAGTCGGCGAACCACACGGCGGCCGGGTGGTCGGCGATGCGGGACCGGATGACGTCCCGGCGCGGGTCGTCGGGATGGGCCCGCACCCACTCGAGGACCTGGGAGTCGGGATGCCGGTAGAGCCGGGCGGAGGCCGCCGCGGTTCGGGGCACGGTCCGTTCGGTCCGCTTCGGCGAGGGACCGGCGCTCGGCGTCCTGGCGGGAGAGGGCGAGGCGGACGCCGAGGGTGTCGCCGGGGCGGACCGGGTCGGCGCGACGGGCCGGGGGTCCGGCAGCGGCGACCGCGTCACCCGCGGCCGTGCCTCGTCCGCGCCCCGTCCGTCGTCGCCGAACGCGGTGAGCATGCCGGTCGCGGTACCGACCGCGACGACGGCGGACGCCGCCGCGACCATCACACCGCGGCGGGCGGCGCGCCTGCGCTCGGCCCTGCGAGCGGCCAGGCGCCGGGCACGAAGGCCTGACACGTACGGTTCCCCCTCCCCCGCACGGCGGGCGCGTTCCCCCGTTCTGGGGAAGCGTCGGTCCCGCCGGCACTGCCGTCACCCTAAAGCTGCGACCCTGCGGCCATGGCGCACTGCGAGCAACTCCCGACGGCCGCCCGGACGGTGGACACGGTCCTGAAGCGGATGCGCGCCCTCGACACCACGCTGCCCGCGCGGGACGGCGTGGCCGTCTTCAACGGCGTCTACCTGGCGGTCACGGAGGCGGTCGACCGGCACATCGACCGGGGCGCCTTCCCGGACGCCCGGGCCGCGATCGCGCTGGACGTGCGGTTCGCGGAGCGCTATCTGACCGCCGTCGACACCCTGGAGAGCGGCCGCCGGCCGCCCGCGTGCTGGCGGCCCCTGTTCCAGTTCCGCCGCCACCCCGGCGTACGACCACTGCAGTTCGCGCTGGCGGGCATCAACGCGCACATCGGACACGACCTCGCGCTGGCCGTGGTGGACACCTGTCGTACGCTCGGCTGCGAACCCTTCGACCTGGAGGACGAGTTCGACCGGGTGGGCGATCTCCTCGTGTCGCTGGAGGAACGCATCCGCGACGAGCTGATGCCGGGTCCCGACCTGCTGCAGATCGCCGACCCGCTGACCCATCTGCTCGGCTCCTGGAGCCTGGAGCGCGCCCGCGACGCCACCTGGGCCGCGGCCCGGGCGCTGTGGGCGCTGCGCCGGGTGCCCGACGTGGCCGGGGAGTTCACCGAGCGGCTGGACGCGGCGGTGGGCTTCGCGGGCCGCATGCTGCTCACTCCGCTGCCCGGCTGACCCGGCCGGCGCCACCGGTGCGCACACCATGAACTCCGCTCCTCCCGCTGTACGTTGGCCCCTTGGGCAACATCGCACCCGACTGCGAAGGAGCACCAGGCATGACGACCCGGCTCGGACTCGGCCTCCCCCAGATGCGCCAGTACGACATCGGCAAGGACGTCCCCGACGTGGCACGCGCGGCGGAACGGATGGGCTACGAGAGCCTGTGGGTCTTCGAACGGGCCCTGTTCCCCGAGCCCGCCACGCAGGGCCTGTACGGCATCGAGGGACTGCCCTGGCCCGACTCGTACCGGAGCGTGGCCGAGCCGCTGGTCACCCTGACCCTCGCCGCCGCGGCCACCGAGAGGGCCCGGCTGGGCACCAGCGTGCTGGTCGCCCCGCTGCACGTGCCGTTCCAGCTGGCCAAGTCGCTGGCCACGCTGGACGCGGCGAGCGGCGGCCGGGTGGTCGCGGGCTTCGGCACCGGCTGGTCCCACGACGAGTACGCGGCGGCGTCCGTACGGCCGTTCGCCGAGCGCGGACGGGCGCTGGACGAGCTGATCGGGGTGTGCCGGGCCGTGTGGGGTCCGGACCCGGTGGTGTACGACGGACACGTCACGAGGATCGCGTCCGCCGTGGTCGGCCCCAAGCCCGCCCGGCCGATCCCGATCATGCTGGCGGCGGGCAGCGGCAGGGCCCGGCGCCGGCTGGTCGACCACGCCGACGGCTGGCTGCCGAACGGCGTGGGCGCCGAGGCCGTGGCCGAGCAGTGGCGCCTGCTGCGCGACCTGGCCGAGGAACGGGGCCGTACGGAGCCGATCCGCACGGTGCTGCGGGTCAACGCCCGCCACCGGGCGGCCGGTGAGGACGGCGCCGGGCGCCGCCCCTTCCACGGGAGCGTCGACCAGATCGTCGAGGACCTGGCCGCCCACGCGGAGATCGGCCTCGACGAGATCCTCGTCGACCTCCAGGGATCCCTGCGGGACGCCGAGGAGCTCAAGGACGTCGCCGCGGCGGTGTACGAGAAGGCCAGGGCCGCCGGGGTCTAGGGTCTAGTCCTCGGGCAGTTCGACGGGCGCGATCTCGTCGTAGACGTCGCCCGGGCCGGGGTTGGTCGCGTCGGTCTCCCCGCCGAAGTGGTGCATGACGCCCCAGACCGCGTTGAGCGCGGTCTGGACGGCGCCCTCGGCCCACCCGGCCGTCCAGGAGATGTCGTCGCCGGCCAGGAAGATGCCCCGCTTGTCCTCGGGCAGTTCCTCCTGCATGAAGTGGGTGAACAGGCGCCGCTGGTAGCGGTAGTGGCCCGGCAGGTTGGCCTTGAACGCGCCCATGAAGTAGGGCTCGTTCTCCCAGGAGACCGTCACCGGGTTGCCGATGACGTGCTTGCGGATGTCGACCTTCGGGTAGATCTCGCCGAGCGACTTGAGCATGACCTCCATCCGCTCGTTCGCGGACAGCGGCAGCCACTTCAGGCTGTCGTCGCACCAGGTGTAGGAGAGGCAGATGACGGCGGGCTTGCCGGGCCCGTCGTCGAGCAGGTACGTCCCGCGGGTCATGCGGTCGGTGAGCGTCATCGACATGACGTCCCGGCCCGTCTCCTCGTCCTTGTCGAGCCAGAACGGCCGGTCCACGGGCACGAACAGCTTCGAGGACTCCATGTAGTGGGTCCGCTCGATCGCCGTCCAGTGGTCGATCGGGAAGAGCGAGTCGTCGCAGGCGATCTTGGAGAGCAGCATCCAGGACTGGGCGGTGAAGACGGCCGCCCGGTAGGTGCGGATGTCGCCGTCGGCGTCGGTCACGGTGATCCGGTTGCCCGCGGTGCGGTTCAGGCGGGTCACCGCCGGGCGGGGCTCGCCGTCCACGTGCAGGGACTTCAGCGAGGTGCCGTACGGCCAGTGGACGATCTTCTCCGGCTCCCGCTCCCACAGGCGCAGCGGCAGTTGCTGGGAACCGCCGACGATGCCGCGGTGGTGGTCGTCGGCCTCGGTGTAGACGACGCGGAGGATCTCCAGGATGGAGTTGGGGAAGTCGGTGTCCCAGCCGCCGGTGCCGAAGCCGACCTGGCCGAAGATCTCGCGGTGCCGGAAGGACGAGAAGGCGTCGGAGTCGCAGAGGAAGCCGTAGAAGGTCTGGTTGTCGAGCTTCTCCACCAGCTTCGCCCAGATCTCGCGGATGCGCGGGACGTCGCGCTCGCGCAGGGCGCGGTTCATGTCGGAGAAGTCGGCGCCCTCTTCGAGGCACCTGGCCCAGGCGTCGGCCACGTCCCGGTAGACCTGGGGCAGGTCGTCGAGGGTCTCGGCGTAGTGGGACTCGCCCTTCAGGTCGACGACGGTGGACGGCGTCGCCTCCGCCAGGGGGTTGGGGAAGGGACGGGTCTCCAGGCCCACCAGGTCGATGTAGTGCTGGAGCGCCGTGGAGGACGGCGGGAAGCGCATCGCGCCCATCTCCGCGGTCAGCGACGGGTCGCAGCCCTCGAAGCCGACGGTCCGCAGCCGGCCGCCGATCCGGTCGGCCTCGTAGACGACGGGCTTGAGGCCCATCTTCATCAGCTCGTAGGCGGCGACGATGCCGGACAGGCCACCGCCGATGACGGCGACCTCGCTGCCGTGCTCGGTCGCGGGTATCTGGCCGAGGCCCGCCGGGTGGGCGAGGAAGTCGTCGTACGCGTAGGGGAAGTCCGGCCCGAACATGGTGATCGGCGGCTGCTGCTCGTCTGCGTGCTCGATCGCGTTGGGCACCGTGGACGTCATGGGGTACGGACTCCTTGCACAGGTGGAACGGGGGTGGCGGTGGGGGGTCAGACGAGGGACCCGTAGAGGCCGGGGCGGCGGTCCTTCAGATACGGGTTGGCCTCGCGGGAGGCGGCGAGGAAGGCCGGGTCGGCGTCGGCGAGGAGCAGTTCCCCGGTGCGCCCGGCCCGCGCGCGGGCGGTGCCGTCGGGGCCGGCGAGCACGGACAGCCCGACGAACTCGAACTCGCCCTCCCGGCCGACCCGGTTGACGTACGCCACGTACATCTGGTTCTCGAAGGCCCGTACGGGCACGACGGACTCGGCGACGAACTGGAACGGGTGCATCTGCGCGGTGGGCACGAGCAGCAGGTCGGTGCCGGCCAGGGCGTGGGCGCGCACGTTCTCCGGGAACTCGACGTCGTAGCAGATCATCAGGCCGACGGTGAGGCCGTTCAGCTCGGCCTGCACGACCGGCTGCTCGCCGGGCACGAAGTGGTCGTGCTCGAAGCAGCCGAAGAGGTGCGTCTTGCGGTAGTTGGCCAGGCGGGTGCCGTCGGCGGAGATCAGCTGCACGGAGTTGAAGACGCTCTCGCCGGCCCGCTCCGGGTAGCCGTACGCGACGGCGAGGCCGTGACGCGTGGCGGTCTCCGCGATCGCGTCGGCGGCCTCGCCGTCGGCGGCCTCGGCGAGGCGGCCGATGCCGTCGCCGATCGCGTACCCCGTGAGGAACAGCTCGGAGGTGACGAGCAGCCCGGCGCCCGCGGCGGCGGCGCGGCCCGCGGCCTCGTCGAGGACCTTGAGGTTCTCGACGGTGGAGCCGGGTCGTCCGGAGCTCTGGAGCAGGGCGGTGCGCATGCGTGTTCCTCGCCGGTGGGAGGGGGTCGGGGGGCGACATAGACGGTACGGTCGGCGCACTCGGCCGGACAAGAAGGAGCCGTTGCGCGCCGGTGAGCGGATCGTTGCGTCCACCGGGCGCACCGCGGCGATTCGTTGCGCACCCCGCCCGTCACCCGCACTTCGGTGCACGGTGCCGGCTCCCGTCGAGGCGGCGGGGAGGCGGCCGGGGCGGTCTCAGGGCCGTGTTCCGGCGGCCGGGGCCGTGGTCCGGGCGGCCACCAGCACCACCGCCGTCACCAGGTACGGCACGGCGAAGACCGCGAACGCGGCGCCGTGTCCCGTCCGCGTCCCGGCCACGGCGTACGCCCCGTACACCGCGACCGTGGCCAGCTCGGTGCCGAACCCCGCCACCGAGGTCAGGGTCGCCCGGCCGGAGGCGTCGATGCGCCGCTGGAGGCGTGCGTCGGCGAGCACGCCGGCCACCTGGAAGCCGCCGAAGGCGACGGCGACCAGCGCCAGTCCCGCCGGCGTCCCCGCGCCGGCCCCCACGGCCAGGGCGAGCGCGGCACCGGCGAGCAGCCCGCCGAAGCCGGCGTTGCCGAGCCGTTCGGCGGGTCCGGCCAGCAGGCCCCCGACGGTGGGGCCGGCCCAGATCAGCAGGAGCAGCCACGGCACGGTCGCCTCGGCCACGCCGGTGTCGCGCACCAGCAGGGGCGTGTACTCGTCGAGGGCGCCCCACACGGCCCCCACCGCCGGCACGAGCAGCAGCGCACCGCGCACGGAACGGTCGGCGCGGGCCGCGGCGAGACCGGAGCGCAGGGTCGAGGCCCACCCGTCGCCGCCCTCCGCCGGCGCGCGGTGCTCGGGGAAGCGGGTCGCGAGGGCCGCCGCCAGCAGGCAGACCAGGATGCTCGCCGCTCCCACCGCCGGGTAGCCGCCACGGGCGAGCACCGGTCCGGCCAGGCCCATCGCGGCCATCACGGCCACCAGACCGGCCGAACGGGCCCGGCCCATGACCCGGGCGTACCGGTCGGTGGCGCCGAGCCGGTCCAGCTCGTCGTGGACCAGCGCCTCCAGCGTGCCGGACACGAGCGCTCCCCCGGTGCCCCACAGCACGAAGCCCAGCGCGAAGGCGCCGTAGGACGGGACGAGCACCCACAGGGCGAAGCCGGCGGCGGTGAACAGCGGGCCGAGCCACAGCAGCAGCCGCCGGGAGACGGCGTCGGCCCAGGCGCCGGAGGGCACCTCCAGCAGGACCCCGGTGACCGACCACAGGGCGAAGAGCGAGGAGATCTGCCAGACGGACAGACCGGCGTCGCTGAAGAGCAGCGCGTACACCGGGTACAGCAGGACGAAGTCGTCGAGGAACGCGTAGCCGTACAGCGTGGCCGTCAGCCGCCGGTAACCGGCGGGCGGCACACGCGTGGGTGCGTGAGTCATGAGGCCTTCCCGAGGGAGCGGATCGGACACCGGGGGTACGGCGTCCGAGGCGGCCCTCGGGAGCGGGCACGGCTGGTGAATCAATGTCGCCAGGTCATGGCACCGATGGTAGACGGGACGGCGCCGCGGGCCCAGCGTTTATGCGGGCGACCCGGAGGAGAAGCGCCGCAGCAGCGGCGAGAGCACCAGCACGGATTTGGTGCGTTCCACGAAGGGCTCCCCGGCGATCCGCTCCAGGACCCGTTCGAAGTGCCGCATGTCGGCGGCGAAGACCTGGGCGATCGCGTCCGCGTCCCCGGTGACGGTGGACGCGGCCACGACCTCCTGGTACCGCTCCAGTCCCCGGTGGATGGTCTCCGGCGAGGTGTTGCGGCGGCAGAAGATCTCGACGAAGCCCTCGGTCTCCCAGCCGAGCGCGGCGGGGTCGACCCGCACCGTGAAGCCGGTGATGGCCCCGGTGGCGCGCAGCCTGTCCACGCGCCGTTTCACGGCGGGCGCGGACAGGCCGACCGACTGCCCGATGTCCGCGTAGGAGCGGCGGGCGTCCTCGGCGAGGGCGTGCACGATGCGTTCGTCGAGATCGTTCAGCACTGCGGGTCGTTCACTTCACTTCTGATGCGTCCCGGACCTGGGACGTGTCCGGTGTGGCGAGTCGGGAGCGGCGGTAGCCGTACACGAAGTAGAACACGAGCCCGGCGGCCATCCAGATTCCGAAGACCACCCAGGTGACGGTGGACAGGCTGCCCATCATCCATACGCAGAGGGCGAAGCCCAGGGCCGGCAGGACCGGGGACAGCGGCACCCGGAAGGTGCGGGGCATGTCCGGGCGGGTCCGGCGCAGCACCACGACGGCCACGTTGACCAGGGCGAAGGCGAACAGCGTGCCGATGCTGGTGGCGTCGGCGAGCTGGCCGAGCGGGATGGCGGCGGCCAGGACGCCGCAGAACAGCGAGACGATCACGGTGTTGGCGCGGGGCGCGCCGGTCTTCGGGTGGACCCTGGAGAACACCTTGGGCACCAGTCCGTCGCGGGACATGGCGAACAGGACGCGGGTCTGGCCGTAGAGGACGGTCAGCACGACGCTGGCGATGGCGACGACCGCGCAGAAGGCCAGGAGGGTGCCCCAGAAGCTCTGGCCGGTGACGTCGGTCATGATCTGGGCGAGCGCGGCCTCGGAGTCCGTGAAGCCCTTCCAGGGCTTGGCGCCGACGGCGACGGCGGCGACGAGGACGTACAGCAGGGTGACGATGACGAGGGAGAGCATGATCGCGCGGGGCAGGTCGCGCTGGGCGTTCTTCGCCTCCTCACCGGCCGTGGAGGCGGCGTCGAAGCCGATGTACGAGAAGAAGAGCGTCGCGCCGGCCGCGCTGACGCCGGCCATGCCGAGCGGCATGAAGTTCTCGTAGTTGCCGGAGCGGAAGCCCTGGACGCCGATGGCGCAGAACAGCACCAGCGCGGCGATCTTGACGACGACCATGACCGTGTTGGCGCGGGCCGACTCGCGGGCACCGCCCAGCAGGAACGTCATGGCGAGGAGCACCACGACCAGCGCGGGCAGGTTGAAGATCCCGCCGTCGCCGGGCGGCGCCGACAGGGCGTCCGGAATGGTGACGCCGAGGGTGCCGTCGAGGAGTTCGTTCAGGTACTCGCCCCAGCCGACGGCGACGGCGGCCACGGAGACGCCGTACTCCAGCACCAGGCACCAGCCGCAGATCCAGGCGACCAGCTCGCCCAGGGTGGCGTAGGCGTACGAGTACGAGGAGCCGGCGACCGGGATGGTGCCGGCCAGCTCGGCGTAGGACAGGGCCGAGAAGAGCGCCGTCAGGCCGGCGATGACGAAGGAGAGGGTGACGGCCGGTCCGGCCTTGGGGACGGCCTCGCCGAGGACGACGAAGATGCCGGTGCCGAGGGTGGCACCGATGCTGATCATCGTGAGCTGCCACAGGCCGAGGGAGCGGCGCAGGCTGCCGCCCTCGCCCTGGCCGCCCTCGGCGACCAGCCGTTCCACGGGCTTGCGGCGCATGAGGCGCGCGGCCGGCCCCGGGGACGCGGGGGCGGCCGGTGTGTCGTGGTGCGGGGGTGCGCCGTGGTCGAGCACGCGTTGACTCCTCTGTCGCTGCCGGTCGCGCCGCCCGGTGTCGAGCGGGCTCTCTCGCGGCGGGCTTCTGGAGCGGCGGGGACCGGCGGCGTCCCTCGCGGAAGCGGGAACCCACCGAGCGGGGTCCCCGCCACGCCACGTACAGCGAAGAACCCTATGAGCGACACGTTCCCCGGGTAATGCAGCAACCTTGCGCGTCTCCGCACGATCGTTGCGTTCGCCGGGGCAGGGCGGGCGTTCGTTGCGCGGGGCCTGTCGGGCGTTGCGCGGGGCGCCCGCGAGAGGCCGGGGCGGTGGTGGACGGACGGTGGATCGGGCCTGGTCAGCACCCGTCCGGATCGCCCGCGAAGGCCGCGGTTCGGCAGCGGTCGCCCGGCCCGGCGGAACGGCGTACGGCCCCCGTCCGACCCGGGCGACGGGAGGGACGGGGGCCGTACGGCACAGCCTCGCGGGTCAGCTCCAGCTGGCGTGCAGCGGCTTGCCCTCGGCGTAGCCGGCGGCGCTCTGGATGCCGACGATGGCCTTCTCCGCGAACTCCTCCAGGGAGGCGGCACCGGCGTAGGTGCAGGAGGAGCGGACGCCCGCGATGATCGAGTCGATCAGGTCCTCGACGCCCGGGCGGGCCGGGTCGAGGAACATGCGGGAGGTGGAGATGCCCTCCTCGAACAGCGCCTTGCGGGCCCGGTCGTACGCCGACTCCTCCGAGGTGCGGTTGCGCACCGCGCGCGCGGAGGCCATGCCGAACGACTCCTTGTAGGGGCGGCCGTTGGCGTCGTGCTGGAGGTCGCCCGGGGACTCGTAGGTCCCGGCGAACCAGGAGCCGACCATCACGTTGGACGCGCCGGCCGCGAGGGCCATGGCCACGTCGCGCGGGTGGCGGATGCCGCCGTCGGCCCACACGTGCTTGCCGTACTTCCTCGCCTCGGCGGCGCACTCCAGGACGGCGGAGAACTGCGGCCGGCCGACGCCGGTCATCATGCGGGTGGTGCACATGGCGCCGGGGCCGACGCCGACCTTGACGATGTCCGCGCCCGCCTCGATCAGGTCGCGCACGCCCTCGGCGGAGACGATGTTGCCGGCCACGATCGGCACCTGCGGGTCGAGGTCGCGCACCAGCTTGACGGCGCCGATCATCGACTCCTGGTGGCCGTGCGCGGTGTCGATGACGAGGGTGTCCACGCCGGCGTCCAGCAGCTGCTTGGCCTTGCCCGCCACGTCGCCGTTGATGCCGACGGCGGCGGCGATGCGGAGCCGGCCCTGCGCGTCGGTGGCCGGGGTGTACAGCGTGGCGCGCAGGGCGCCCCTGCGGGTGAGGATGCCGGCCAGGCGGCCGTCCCCGTCCACGGCGGGCGCGTAGCGGCGGTTGGCGGCGTCGAGGGTGTTGAAGGCCTCGCGCGGGTCCAGGTCCGCGTCGATCAGGATCAGGTCCTTGGACATGACCTCTTCGAGCTGGGTGAAGCGGTCCACGCCGGTCAGGTCGTTGTCGGTGACCACGCCGACGGGCCGGTTGTCCCCGTCGACGACGACACCGGCGTTGTGCGCGCGCTTGGGCAGCAGCGAGAGCGCGTCGGCGACGGTCTGGTGCGGGGCCAGCACGATCGGGGTGTCCAGGACGAGGTGGCGGCTCTTCACCCAGGTGACGACGTCGGTGACGACCTCGATCGGGATGTCCTGCGGGATGACCACGAGGCCGCCGCGGCGGGCCACCGTCTCGGCCATGCGGCGTCCGGCGATGGCGGTCATGTTGGCGACGACCAGCGGGATGGTGGTGCCCGTGCCGTCCGGGGAGCCGAGGTCCACGCCCTGCCGGGAGCCGACGGCGGAACGGCTCGGCACCATGAAGACGTCGTCGTACGTCAGGTCGTACGAGGGCTGGATGTCATTGAGGAAACGCACGTGCTGCACATCCCAGTCGATCAGAGGTGGCCCCCGGACAGGTCAGCCAGGGGGAAAGAGCACGTACTTCATTCTCCCATGACCGGCGTGCGAATATCCCCGGGCGGATCATCCAGGCTGGTCAGCGGCCCCCTTGGAGGATTCTCCAGGCCCCAGGGTCACGAAGAGCCCCGGGCCGCGGTCGGTGGCCTCCGCGAAGACCTCCTCGGCGACGGCCCACTCGTCCGGCCGCGCCTCGGCGTACCCGCGCCAGCCGCGCACGAGGAGCAGCAGGCCCCGCTCCGCCGCCTCCCCCGGCCAGACGGACGGGTCGGCCAGGGAGTCGGCGAGCGCGTCCCAGTTGCGGCCGAACCAGTCGGGCAGGTCCAGGGCCCGGGCGCAGCGGTCCATGAGGCCCGCCTTGTCCGTGACCCCGTCGAGGTCCAGCGCGACCACGAGCCGGCCCGCGGGGTCCTCCGTCATGCCCGTTCCTCCTCCTGATCGTCCGTCAGACCCCGTCGGGGTCCGAGCGGTTGAGCGTCGGCTTCGGCGTCGTGCCCGCCGTCATCAGGTAGTCCGCGGCCGACGTGTCCGTCACCAGGCTGGTGACCAGGCCGGACCGCAGCACGGCGTCGATGGCCCCCGCCTTTCGCTGACCGCCCGCGATCGCGACGACCTCGGGGATGCGGCGGAGCTGGTCGGCCGTGACCGTGATGCACCGCTCCCCCAGGTCCCGGCCCACCCGGCGCCCCTCGGCGTCGAAGAGGTGCGCGGACATCTCGGCGGCGACACCGAGCGACGCGTAGTGCGCGCGCTCCTCGTCGCTGAGCATGTCGTGCACCGTCGAGATGCCCGGCTCCCAGGAGCCGATGGAGACGCAGGCGACCGTGACCTTGTCGAAGTACTCGAAGGCCCGGGCGATCCCGGTCTGGTGGCGCAGCGCCGTCGCGGTGGCCGCGTCCGGCAGCAGCATCGGGGCGTAGATGGGGTGGGCGTCGCCGCCGGACACCTGGGCGGCGCGGCGGACGGCCTCGACCGAGCCGCGCTCGGCGGTCCCGGCGTCGTACACGCCCGTCAGCTGCACCACCGTGCACGGCGGCAGCCGGTCCAGCGCCGCCGCCATGTGGATCGTGGAGCGTCCCCAGGCGAGGCCGAGTACGTCGCCCTCGTTGACCAGCTCGCCGAGCAGGTCGGCGGCCACCTCGCCCAGGTTCTCGGGGTCGGGGGTCTCCTCGGCGTCGGCCGGGGACTCCACCACGACGGCGTGCCTGAGGCCGTAGCGGGCCCGCAGGGCGTCCGAGCGCTCCGCGTCCAGCTCGGCGGGCACCCGGATCTCGATTCGTACAAGGTCCCGCTCGAGGGCGGTCTCGAGGACCCGGGCCACCTTGAAGCGGCTGACGCCGAACTCCTCCGCGATCTGGATCTTGGACTTGCCCTCGAGGTAGAAGCGGCGGGCCATGGCCGCCGCCTGGACCAGCTCAGCGGGTCCCATCCGCATGGCTGAACGGCCCGCCGACATACCCGACACGGCGATCTCCTCACTGCTGTTCACACTCTGGATTCGCCGTTCATCCTTGCAGATTCGGCGCACTTGATCAGCCCTGATGGGAGCCGTTCACGTTCTGTTCCTCAGTGGTCGCACGCCCAGGACGCCTTGGCGGTCGCCGCCTCGGCCCGATTGCGCAGTGCACGTACCGCCTCGGCCGGGTCGGACGCCCCGTACACGGCGGAACCCGCGACGAAGACGTCGGCGCCGGCGTCGGCGCACCGCTCGATCGTGGACGCCGAGACACCGCCGTCGACCTGCAGCCACAGCTCCAGGCCGTGCTTCCTGATCAGCTCACGGCTGCGGCGGATCTTCGGAAGCATGATGTCGAGGAACGCCTGCCCGCCGAAGCCAGGTTCAACCGTCATGATCAGCAGCATGTCGAGCTCGGGCAGCAGGTCCTCGTACGGCTCGATCGGCGTCGCGGGCCGCAGCGCCATGGAGGCGCGGGCGCCCTTGGCCCGGATCTCGCGGGCGAGCCGGACCGGCGCGGAGGCCGCCTCGACGTGGAAGGTGACGGAACCGGCGCCGGCCTCCACGTACTGGGGCGCCCACCGGTCGGGCGCCTCGATCATGAGGTGGCAGTCCAGCGGGGTGTCCGTCGCCCGGGCCAGGGACTCCACCACCGGCACGCCGAGCGTGAGGTTGGGGACGAAGTGGTTGTCCATGACGTCGACGTGGAGCCAGTCGGCTCCCCCGACCGCCTTGGCCTCGTCCGCGAGGCGGGCGAAGTCGGCGGACAGGATGCTGGGGTTGATCTGCGCGGCCATGCCCCCAAGCCTGCCATGCCCGCCGGGGGTGGGGGGCATCGGTACCGGGGGACGCGGTTGTTCTTCGGCCGCGGGGCGGTGGGGGCCGGTCGCGCCGTTCCCCGCGCCCCTTCGGGGCGCGTTATGCGGTGCGGCGGATCAGGGTCAGGTACATCGCGTCCGTGCCGTGGAGGTGGGGCCAGAGCTGTACGTCGGGGCCGTCGCCCAGGTCCGGGACTCCGGAGAGGAGGGGGCGGGCGTCGAGGAGCTCGGTGTCGGGGTGCTGCTTGAGCACGTCGGCGACGACGGCGCGGGTCTCGGCGAGGTGGGGCGAGCAGGTCGCGTAGCCGACGACACCGCCGACCCGGACAGCCTGCAGGGCGTTGCCCAGCAGTCCGCGCTGGAGCGGGGCGAACCCGTCCAGGTCCTCGGGCCGGCGCCGCCAGCGCGCCTCGGGGCGGCGGCGCAGGGCGCCGAGGCCGGTGCACGGCACGTCGACCAGGACGCGGTCGAAGCTCCCGGGCCGCCAGGGCGGGCGGGTCCCGTCGGCGGCGATCACCTGGTACGGACCCGGATTGCCGTCCAGTGCCCTGGCCACGAGCCCCGCCCGGTGCGGCTGCTTCTCGGAGGCGAGCAGGAAGGCGCCCCGCTCCGCCGCCAGGGCGCCCAGCAGCGCCGCCTTGCCGCCGGGCCCCGCGCAGCCGTCCAGCCAGCGCCGGTCGGGCCCCTCCAGCGGCGCGTTGGCGAGGGCGAGCGCGACGAGCTGGCTGCCCTCGTCCTGCACACCCGCCCGGTTCTCGCGCACCGCCTCGACGGCCCCGGGCTCGCCGCCCTCGCTGAGCCGCACCGCGTACGGCGACCAGCGCCCCGGGACGGCCGCCTCCTCCTCGAGCAGTTCCCCGGTCGTCGCCCGGCCGGGCCGGGCCACCAGGGTGACCTCGGGCCGCTCGTTGTCGGCGGCCAGCAGCTCCTCGATGCCGGCCCGGCCGCCGCCGAGCGAGTCCCACAGCGCGGAGACGACCCAGCGCGGGTGCGAGTGCACGACGGCGAGGTGGTCCTCGGGGTCCTCGTCGTAGGGCGGCGCGACCCGCTCGAGCCAGCCGTCGAGATCGTCCTGCGCCACCTTGCGGAGCACGGCGTTCACGAACTTGGCCCGCCCGTCGCCCAGCACGACGCGCGCCAGCTCGACGGAGGCGGACACCGCCGCGTGGCTCGGGATGCGCGTCCCGAGGAGCTGGTGCACGCCGAGGCCGAGGACGTCCAGCACCGGCGGGTCGACCTCCCGCAGCGGCCGGTCGACGCAGGCGGCGACGATCGCGTCGTACGTCCCCTGCCGGCGCAGCGTCCCGTACACCAGCTCGGTCGCGAGCGCGGCGTCCCGGGCGTCGAACCCCTCGTCGTTCTCCCGCGCCCGGCGCAGCAGCGGCGGCAGGACGAGGTTGGCGTACGCGTCCCGCTCGTCCACCGCCCTGAGCGCCTCGAAGGCGAGGATGCGGACGGGGTCCTTCTGGGGCCTGCGGTACGGCTTGCCGGGCTTGCGGGGACGACGAGGCTGCTCGCTCACGAAAAAGGTGCTCCGGTTGTGGGGTGAAGTGCGCTCACCAGCGTACGTCGGG
The DNA here is from genome assembly GCF_042724095.1 of Streptomyces sp. NPDC127100. NCBI lineage: Bacteria > Bacillati > Actinomycetota > Actinomycetes > Kitasatosporales > Streptomycetaceae > Streptomyces > Streptomyces sp. NPDC127100. The sequence continues at coordinate 95,525 of NZ_JBHXFL010000010.1, read as the reverse complement.
CCGGTCGAGGGTGACGGCCGGGTCAGCCGCCGAGCAGCTCGCCCTCGGCGATCCGCACCCCGCGCGCCCAGTCCGCGGCGCGCATCGGCTTCTTGCCCTGAGCCTGCACCCACAGCAGCTCGACGGCGTACGAGCCGGTGCCGGCGTACACGTCGTTCTTGCCGGCGGCGAGCTGCCCGGGGGCGAGGTCGGTCCGGTCGGGCACCGGCCGGGCCTGGACCAGCTTGAGCCGCTCGCCGCGGAACGTGGTCCAGGCGCCGGGCGCCGGGGTGCAGCCGCGCACCACCCGGTCGACGCGCAGTGCCGGGGCGGCCCAGTCGATCCGGGCGTCCTCGACGGTGATCTTCGGCGCGAGGGTGACGCCCTCGGCGGGCTGCGGGACGGCCTTCAGGCTTCCGTCCTCGATGCCGTCCATGGTGGCGGCGAGCAGTCCGGCGCCGGCGAAGGCGAGGCGGGTCAGCAGGTCGCCGCTGGTGTCGGTGGGGCGGATGGTCTCGGTGACCGTCCCGTAGACGGGCCCGGAGTCGAGGCCCTCCTCGATGAGGAAGGTGGACGCCCCGGTGATCTCGTCCCCCGCCATCAGCGCGTGCTGCACGGGCGCGGCACCGCGCCAGGCGGGCAGCAGCGAGAAGTGCAGGTTGACCCAGCCCTGGGCGGGCACGTCCAGGGCGACGCGGGGCAGCAGGGCGCCGTAGGCGACGACGGGGCAGCAGTCGGGCGCGATCTCGCGCAGCCGCTCGAGGAACTCCGGGTCGCGCGGCTTCGCGGGCTTGAGCACCTCGATCCCGGCCTCCTCCGCGCGCTCGGCCACGGGAGAGGCGACCAGCCGGCGCCCGCGCCCGGCCGGCGCGTCGGGCCGCGTGACGACGGCGGCCACCTCGTGGCGCCCGGAGGCGATCAGGGCGTCCAGGGCGGGAACGGCGACCTCGGGGGTACCGGCGAAGACCAGCTTCATGGGTGGGACGGGCCTCTCGGGCGGGGGCGGTGCGGGCGACGCACCAGTCTACGAGCCCGCCACGGGCGGGAAGCCGCGGACGGCGCGGCGCCACGACGGCGGGCTGACGCCTCCCGGCGGGCCGGAGACGGGTGGCGCGCGCACGGGAGAGGAGAGCCGGGGACCGGCGGCCGCGGGCCGAGGCGCACACACCGCCGGGAGGGCGCGCGCATATGCCCGCACGCCCCCACCCCGTGACCAGCGGAGCGCCCACGCGTTGGTCAAGGAAGAGTTGACCACAGGGCCGTCCGCGGCCCGATTCCCACGCCGCCGGTTCGAGAGGCTTGTCCATGGCCGACCACGCAACCCACGACGCCCAGGCTCGGGCCAGCCTGCACCTGCTGGTGCGGGACATCGAGCGCGTCCGCCGGCAGGTGGACGCACTGCGCACCCTCACCGCCCAGTTGGGCAACGTCTACCGACCGCGCCGTTCCGGCCCGTCCACGGGCTTCGTCGTCTACGGACGCGCTCCCGCCCCGACGGTCCGCCTCGCCCAGGAACTCCGGGACAGTGTCGAGACCCTGGTCACGGCCGCCGTGGACTTCGACCGCTCGCTCGGCTTCTCCTGGGACGCCGTGGGCTCCGCGCTCGGCGTCACCAAGCAGGCGGTGCACCGCCGCTACGGCTCCCGCCGCACCACGGCCCAGCCGGCGGCCACCGAGTCCCCCGAGCACGCACCGGAGCAGACGGGCACCCACCCGGTCAACCTGGGCACCGGCGGCCCGGCCGTGCCCACGGTCCCCGCGGCCCGCTCCATGCCGACCCAGCCGACGGCGGGCAGCCCGTCCCTGCGCGAAGAGGTCAGGCCGACGGCCTTCCCCGGCCCGCGCAACGGCTGACCCGCGCCTCGCCCCTCCGGCACGCTCCGTGAAAAAGCGGTGGGCCGCCGCCCTCCCGGAGCGACGGCCCCCAGCTTTTCTCACGGCACGCCCGGACATCCCCCTCACGGCACACCCGGGCATCGCCCTCGTCCGCGGCCGACGCCCGCTCCTCACCCGATGTCGGGCGGATCGATCCGCACCCACACCGCCGCGTCGCTCCCGCGTGCCATCCGTGCCGCCTGCGCGGCCTTCAACGCACCGGCCAGCGCGGCCCCGCTCCCCGGCGGCACCCGGACCAGCGCCCGCTCCCACCGCTCCCCCGGCGGCGGCCCGCCCACCCGGCGCGGGCGCCCCGGCGCCGTGACGGGGAGCGGCACGGGTCCCAGGATCTCCGCCTCCCGCGGCAGCCTCACCGCGCCGAGGAAGCCGGCCACCGCCTCCGGCGGCCCCGCCACGGACGCCATCCGCGACACCGGCGGAAAGCCCAGCTCCGCCCGCTCGGCCAGCTCGCGCACCGCATGGCCGACGGGGTCCCAGCGCACCAGAGCCTGCACCGGCCGCAGGGTCGGCTCGGCGACCACGACCACGGTGCCGCCGGCCTGCTGCGGGCGCACCAACGCGGCCGCGGCGAGCCAGCGCCGCAGCGCGTCCTCACCGGCGCGCAGGTCGGGCCGCCCGAGCATGGCCCAGCCGTCGAGCAGCAGGGCCGCCGCGTAACCGCCCTCGGCGACGGGCTCGGCGCCGGGGGTGCTCACGACCAGCGCCGGCGTCCGCGACACGGTGTCCAGCACATGCTCGCGTCCCGAGGTGCGCACCGGCACCGCCGGGAAGGCACGGCCCAGCTCCTCGGCGGTACGGCGGGCCCCCACGATCTGCGCGCGCAGCCGGAAGGCCCCGCACTCCGGGCAGTGCCAGGCGCCCTCCTCGCGCCCGCACCACCCGCAGCGCAGCGCCGGCCCGGACTCCTGCCCCTCCAGCGGCCCGGAACAGTGCCGGCACCGCGCGGGCGTCCGGCAGGCGGCACACGCCATCCGCGGCACGTATCCGCGCCGGGGCACCTGCACGAGAACCGGTCCCTGCCGCAGCCCGTCCCTGACGACCTGCCAGGCGAGCGAGGGCAGCCGCGCGGCCCGGGCCGCCTCGTCACGGGCCAGGTCCCCGTCCCCCACGGTCCGGACCAGCGGGGCGGCGGCCCGCACCTGCTCCCGTGCGGCGACCAGCGGCCGGGCCCAGCCGGTCTCGACGAGCTGGGCGGCCTCCACGGTGCAGTTCCAGCCGCCCAGCAGGAAGGCGCACCTGTCCTGGGCCGCGCGCAGCAGCAGCACCTCGCGCGCGTGCGGCTGGGGGGCGTGCGGCTCGCCGTGGCTGTCGTCGCCGTCGTCCCAGAGCGCGACCAGCCCGAGGTCCCGCACCGGCGCGAACATGGCGGCCCGGGTCCCGACGACGGCCCGCACCGCCCCCCGGCGCACCGCGAGCCACTGCGCGTACCGCTTCTCGGGCCCGGCGTCGGCGGTGAGCACCGCGTGCCGGCCCTCGCCGAGCAGGGCGGTCAGCGCGGCGTCGGCCCGGGCGACCGCCCGCCCGTCCGGGAGGACGACGAGCGCGCCCCGGCCGGAGGCCAGCGTGGCCGCGACGGCCCGCGCCAGCTCCTCGGCCCACCCGGGGCCGGGCAACGCGTTCCACACGGCGCGCGGCGCGCCGCCCGACGCGAGGGACGCGACGAACCCGGCGCCCTGCTCGTACCGCGTCCAGGGCCCCGGCTCGGGCACCGGGGGCGGGGGCAGCGGGTCGGGCGAGGGCCGCTTCTCGGCCCGCGCGCTGCGCGGCGGCACGGCGAGCTGAAGCACGTCGGCGAGGCTGCCGGCGTACCGGTCGGCGACGGCCCGGGCGAGACCGAGCAGCTCGGCGTCGAGCACCCGCTCGGGCGACACGACCTGGGCCAGCGCGGCCAGCGGTCCCGCGTAGTCGGACTCCGGAAGCCGCTCCACCAGGAAGCCGTCGATGAGGCCGCCGCCCTCGCGCCGCCCGTCCCGCACCCGGTGTCGTCCGGCCCCGAAGCGCACCCGCACCCGGACGCCCGGCTGGGCGTCGGCGTCGAGTTCCTCCGGCACGGCGTAGTCGAAGTACCGGTCGAGGTGGAGCACGCCCTTGTCGACCAGCACCCGGGCGACGGGCAGCTCCTTGGCGAGCGCCGCGCCGCGCCAGGTCCGCGGCTTGGCCCGCGGGGTCCTCGCCTCCCGCACGGTCTCCCGGATGAGCGCGAGCTGCTCGGGGGGCGCGTCGTCCGCGCCTCCGGCCGCCGGTTCGTTCTCGCTGCTCACGCCTGCATTCCTACCAAAGACCACTGACAGACGACGACGCCCGCTTCCCGCCGTCCGGCTTCGGCTCCGGACGCGCCGAGGCCCGGCATCCCCGCCGGGGACCCCGGGCCTCGCGACGTGCCGTCGGTACGGACCGCCGTTACAGCCCCGCCGCCTTGCGCAGGGCGTCGACGCGGTCGGTGCGCTCCCAGGTGAAGTCGGGGAGCTCGCGGCCGAAGTGGCCGTAGGCCGCGGTCTGGGCGTAGATCGGGCGGAGCAGGTCGAGGTCGCGGATGATCGCGGCCGGGCGGAGGTCGAAGACCTCGTCGATCGCCCGCTCGATCTTCTCGGGGTCGACCTTGGCGGTGCCGAAGGTCTCGACGAACAGACCGACCGGCTCGGCCTTGCCGATCGCGTAGGCGACCTGGACCTCGCAGCGGGAGGCGAGGCCCGCGGCGACGACGTTCTTGGCGACCCAGCGCATCGCGTACGCCGCCGAGCGGTCCACCTTGGACGGGTCCTTGCCCGAGAAGGCACCGCCGCCGTGGCGGGCCATGCCGCCGTAGGTGTCGATGATGATCTTGCGGCCGGTCAGGCCGGCGTCGCCCATCGGGCCGCCGATCTCGAAGCGGCCGGTCGGGTTGACCAGGAGCCGGTAGTTCTCCGTGTCGAGCTTGATGCCGTCGTCGAGCAGCGCCTTGAGCTCCGGCTCGACCACGAACTCCTTGATGTCGGGAGCGAGCAGCGACTCCAGGTCGATGTCGCTCGCGTGCTGCGAGGAGACGACGACGGTGTCGAGGCGGACGGCCTTGTCGCCGTCGTACTCGATGGTGACCTGCGTCTTGCCGTCGGGGCGCAGGTAGGGGATGGTGCCGTTCTTGCGCACCTCGGACAGGCGCTTGGACAGGCGGTGCGCCAGGAAGACGGGCAGCGGCATCAGCGTCGGCGTCTCGTCGGACGCGTAGCCGAACATCAGGCCCTGGTCGCCCGCGCCCTGCCGGTCCAGCTCGTCCTCGTCGCCCTCGACCCGGGACTCGTACGCGGTGTCGACGCCCTGCGCGATGTCCGGGGACTGCGCGCCGATCGACACGGACACGCCACAGGAGGCGCCGTCGAAGCCCTTCTTGGAGGAGTCGTAGCCGATCTCCAGGATCTTGCCGCGGACCAGCGTCGCGATGTCCGCGTAGGCCTTGGTCGTGACCTCGCCGGCCACGTGCACCAGACCGGTGGTGATCAGCGTCTCGACGGCGACCCGGGAGGTCGGGTCCTCGCGCAGGAGCGCGTCGAGAATGGTGTCGCTGATCTGGTCAGCGATCTTGTCGGGGTGGCCCTCGGTCACGGACTCCGAGGTGAACAGGCGACGGGACACAACGCTCCCTGGGGTTGCAGCGGCTGCTGGCTGATCATTGGTGGACGGCACGGGGAGCTGCACCCGGCGACGTCCGAGAACAGTTTATCGGTCGCGCTCGGCCGCGGACTCACCCGTCTCAGCTCTCGGAAGGGCTGTGACCTGCGGCACGGGCATTCTGCACAATGCGAAGGGCCGTTGGCCAGGCTCGCCACGCCCGAATGTGCGGGGTGCACGAGCACCGGGGAAACGAATGGGTCATTCAGCCGAGCCGTTCGGCCACGAGATCCCACACCGTTTCGGCCAGAGCCTCCTTCGGGCCGTGCGCCACCGGGGTCTCGCTGCCGTCCGCGCCGAGGACCACGGCCTCGTTCTCCTCGGAGCCGAAGGTCTTGCGCTCCCCCACCTCGTTCACCACGAGGAGGTCGCAGCCCTTGCGCTTCAGCTTGGCCCGGCCGTTGGCGAGGACGTCGTCCGTCTCGGCGGCGAAGCCGACGACCACCTGGCCGGATCGCGCCCGGTCGGCCGAGACCTCCGCGAGGATGTCCGGATTACGCACCAGAGCGATCGGTTCCGGTTCCTGGCCGTCCTTCTTCTTGATCTTTCCGGCGGCGTAGACCTCCGGTCGGAAGTCCGCGACCGCGGCGGCCATGACGACGGCGTCGGCGTCCGCCGCCGCGCGCAGCACGGCCTCGCGCAGCTCCACGGCGGTGCCCACCGGGACGACGTCCACGCCGGCCGGATCCGGCAGCGCCGCGTTCGCCGAGACCAGCGTGACGCGGGCGCCCCGGGCGGCGGCGGTGCGGGCGAGGGCGTAGCCCTGCTTGCCCGAGGAGCGGTTGCCGAGGAAGCGGACGGGGTCGAGGGGCTCGCGGGTGCCGCCGGCGCTGACGACGACGTGCCGTCCGGCGAGGTCCTGCTCCCGCACGCCGCGGGCGAGCACCCGGCGGCAGACCTCGAAGATCTCGCCCGGGTCCGGCAGCCGGCCCTTGCCGGTGTCGACGCCGGTGAGGCGGCCGACGGCCGGTTCGATCACGACGGCGCCGCGGCGGCGCAGCGTCGCCACGTTCTCCTGGGTGGCCGGGTGCTCCCACATCTCCGTGTGCATGGCGGGGGCGAAGACGACCGGGCAGCGGGCCGTGAGCAGGGTGTTGGTGAGGAGGTCGTCGGCGAGGCCGTGGGCGGCCTTGGCGAGCATGTCGGCGGTGGCCGGGGCGACGACGACGAGGTCGGCGTGCTGCCCGATGCGCACGTGCGGGACCTGGTGGACGTCGTCCCACACCTCGGTGGAGACCGGGTTCCCGGACAGGGCGGACCAGGTGGCGGCGCCGACGAAGTGCAGCGCGGAGGCGGTGGGGACGACGCGCACGTCGTGTCCCGACTCCGTGAACCTGCGCAGCAGCTCACAGGCCTTGTAGGCGGCGATTCCGCCGCTGACCCCCAGAACGACCTTGGGCTTGTCCACCATCTCTCCCGGACCTCGGATTGCGTATGCCCCCATCACACACCACAGGCCCGGCAGACGGGCTGCCGGGCCTTTGGAGAAGTCAGCTTCAAGCTGAAAATACTATTGCCGGTTCTACTGCGCCGGGCCCTCGATGGCCTCGGACGTGAGCAGACCCGCGTTGATCTCGCGCAGGGCGATCGAGAGCGGCTTCTCGTGGACGTGGGTGTCGACGAGCGGACCGACGTACTCGAGGAGGCCCTCGCCGAGCTGCGAGTAGTACGCGTTGATCTGGCGGGCCCGCTTGGCCGCGTAGATCACGAGGCTGTACTTCGAGTCCGTGGCCTCGAGGAGCTCGTCGATCGGCGGGTTGATGATGCCCTCGGGCGCGGAGATGGAAGAGGACACGCTCTACCTTCCGATGGATGGGAAAGATTTAGTCGCCTTGATCGGCCGGGGTCGCTGGACCTGTCGCGATCACACGACGTTCGTCAAGGCTAGCAGCTCGCGCGCCACGTCCTCGACGGAGGTGTTCACCAGGGTCTCGTCGAACTCCGGCTCGGCCGCCAGCTCGACCGTGGCCGCGGCGAGGCGGCGCTCGATCACCTCCGGCGGTTCCGTGCCCCGGCCGGTGAGCCTGCGCACCAGCTCCTCCCAGGAGGGCGGGGCCAGGAACACGAGCTGGGCCTCCGGCATGGACTCGCGGACCTGCCGTGCGCCCTGGAGGTCGATCTCGAGCAGTACCGGCTCACCGGCCTCCAGGCGCTCCAGCACTGCGGCGCGGGGCGTGCCGTAGCGGTTGCCCGCGAACTCGGCCCACTCCAGCAGCTCGCCGTTGGCGATCAGCTTGTCCATCTCCTCGTCGGTGACGAAGAAGTAGTGGACCCCGTGCTGCTCGCCGGGCCTGGGCTTGCGGGTCGTCGCCGACACCGAGAGCCAGACCTCGGGGTGTTCCTTGCGCATATGGGCGACGACCGTGCTCTTGCCGACCCCCGAGGGGCCGGAGAGCACGGTCAGCCGCGGACGTGCGTCCGGGGGTACGGGGGACGTCCCCCGGGGTGTTGCAGCCATGCAGCGATTATTCCAGCAATCGCGCAGTGCCCGGGACTCAGGAGCCCGTGCTGCCGAACTCGCGCTCCAGGGATGCGATCTGGTTGGAGCCGAGGCCCCGCACACGGCGGCTCTCGGAGATGCCGAGCCGCTCCATGATCTGCTTGGCGCGGACCTTGCCCACGCCCGGCAGGGACTCGAGGAGGGCGGAGACCTTCATCTTGCCGATGACGTCGTTCTCCTGGCCCTGCTTGATGACCTCGTGGAGGGAGGCGCCGGAGTGCTTGAGTCGATTCTTGACCTCGGCCCGCTCCCGGCGAGCCGCGGCGGCCTTTTCGAGCGCGGCTGCGCGCTGTTCAGGGGTAAGGGGCGGAAGAGCCACGCCTACGTCACCTCGGATGTCGAACTGTCGGATACGGACCGGTGAGGAACCTAGTCGCCCCACACCAGGGGAGCTACGAGCAACACGCTCGCCCGATGACTCTTCCCGGAGACTAGCGTCCAAGTCCACCTGAGTCAGCGAGAACAGCGGAAAAGTCCTGGTCAGCCTCCGTGAGGCCGGGCATTAAGGACATACTGCCTCGGTTTTCCGCATGTATCCATGGTCAGGCCGCGGTGACCGCGCCGCCGATCTCCTCCGCGAAGCGGTCCGCGGCGCTCCGCAACGCGGCCGCATCGGGGCCGTGACGCAGAACACCCCGGCTGACGTTGGGGACCACGTTGCGCACCGCGGTGCCGAAGACCCGCGGCAGGTCGGCCGGGGTGGCCCCCTGCGCCCCGATCCCCGGTGCCAGCAGTGGACCGTTGACGTCCAGGTCGTACGAGGAGAGGTCGCCGAGGGTGGCGCCGACCACCGCGCCGAAGGAGCCGAGCGGCCGCTCCCCCGCGTTCTCGGCCGCCAGGTGCGCCAGCATGGTCGCCCCCACGTTCCGCCCGTCGGCGCGGGTGGCGTGCTGGACCTCGCCGCCCTCCGGGTTGGAGGTCAGGGCCAGCACGAACAGACCGGCGCCGTTCTCCCGGGCCAGGTCGACGGCCGGCTTCAGCGAGCCGTAGCCGAGGTACGGGGAGACCGTCAGCGCGTCCGAGAACAGCGGGGCGTCCGGGTGCAGGAAGGACTCGGCGTACGCGGTCATGGTCGAGCCGATGTCGCCGCGCTTGGCGTCCATGACGATCAGCGCGCCGGCCTGCCGGGCCTCCCGGACCGACGTCTCCAGGACGGCGAGGCCGCGCGAGCCGAAGCGCTCGAAGAACGCGCTCTGCGGCTTGAGGACGGCGGCCCGGTCGGCCACCGCCTCGACGACGGTGCGGCTGAAGCGCTCCAGGCCCGCCACGTCGTCGTTCAGGCCCCACTCGGCCAGCAGGGAGGCGTGCGGGTCGATGCCGACGCACAGCGGACCGCGTGCGTCCATCGCGCGGCGCAGCCGGGCGCCGAAGGGCTCGAGTCCTGTCGTGCCGGTCATCGGGAGTTCCTCACATCGGCGCCGACCGCGTCGGCGAGGGTGGCGTACGGGCTCTGCCGCAGGCGGGCGGCGAGCCCCTTGTGCATGGCACGGCCCCAGAAGGGCCCCTCGTAGATGAAGGCGCTGTAGCCCTGGACCAGCGTGGCGCCGGCCAGGATGCGCTGCCAGGCGTCCTCGGCGGTCTCGATGCCGCCGACGCCCACCAGGGTGATCCGGTCGCCCACGCGCGCGTACAGGCGGCGCAGCACCTCGAGGGAGCGCGCCTTGAGCGGGGCGCCCGAGAGGCCGCCGGTCTCCTTGACGAGGGAGGGCGCCGACCGCAGGCCGAGTCCTTCGCGCGCGATGGTGGTGTTCGTGGCGATGATGCCGTCCAGCCCGAGTTCGACGGCCAGGTCGGCGACGGCGTCGACGTCCTCGTCGGCGAGGTCCGGGGCGATCTTGACCAGCAGGGGCACGCGCCGTGCGGGCACCGCCCGGTCGGCGGCCTCGCGGACGGCGCTCAGCAGGGGACGCAGCGCCTGGGTGGCCTGGAGGTTGCGCAGGCCGGGGGTGTTCGGGGAGGAGACGTTCACGACCAGGTAGTCGGCGTACGGCGCCAGCCGCTCGGCGGACTTCACGTAGTCGCCGACGGCCTCCTCCTCCGGGACGACCTTGGTCTTGCCGATGTTGACGCCGACGACCGTCCGGAAGACGGGGTTGCGGGAGGCCAGACGGGCCGCCACGGCCCGCGAACCGTCGTTGTTGAACCCCATGCGGTTGATCAGCGCCCGGTCCTCCACCAGGCGGAACAGCCGCTTCCTGGGGTTGCCGGGCTGCGGCTCCCCCGTCACGGTGCCGATCTCGACGTGGTCGAAGCCGAGCATCGCCATGCCGTCGATGGCGACCGCGTTCTTGTCGAAACCGGCGGCGAGCCCGAAGGGGCCGTGCATCCGCAGGCCCAGGGCCTCGGTGCGCAGCTCCCTGTGGCGCGGCGCGAGCGCGGCGGCGACGAAGGTGCGCAGCACGGGGACGCGGGCGGCGAGACGGATCCAGCGGAAGGCCAGGTGGTGGGCCCGCTCCGGGTCCAGGCGGGCGAAGAAGAGCTTGAAGAAGATCCTGTACATGTGTCCTCGTAGGGCCTCGTGAAGGCGGGCCTCATGCAGTGGGGCCCCATGAAGAGGGGGACACCGTTTCCGGTGTCCCCCTCGGGGCTGCTAGTCGCGGGCCGCGGTCAGGAACGCCGCGTGTTCCTGGAGTGAGCGGACTCCCACGTCGCCGCGGTTGAGGGCGTCGATGCCCTGGACCGCCGCGGCGAGCGCCTGGACCGTCGTCAGGCACGGCACGGACCGCGCCACGGCCGCCGTCCGGATGTCGTAGCCGTCCAGGCGGCCGCCGGTGCCGTACGGGGTGTTGACGATGAGGTCGACCTCGCCGTCGTGGATGAGCTGGACGATGGTCTTCTCGCCGTTCGGGCCGGTGCCCTCGGACTGCTTGCGGACGACCGTGGCGTTGATGCCGTTGCGCCGCAGGACCTCGGCGGTGCCGGAGGTGGCGAGCAGCTCGAAGCCGTGGGCGACCAGCTCGCGCGCCGGGAAGATCATCGAGCGCTTGTCGCGGTTGGCGACCGAGATGAACGCCCGTCCCTTGGTCGGCAGCGGCCCGTACGCGCCCGCCTGCGACTTGGCGTACGCCGTGCCGAACACGGAGTCGATGCCCATGACCTCGCCGGTGGAGCGCATCTCCGGGCCGAGCACCGTGTCGACGCCGCGCCCGTGGATGTCCCGGAAGCGGGACCAGGGCATCACGGCCTCCTTGACGGAGATCGGTGCGTCCAGCGGCAGCTCGCCGCCGTCGCCGGTCGCCGGGAGCAGGCCCTCGGCGCGCAGTTCGGCGATGGTCGCGCCGAGCGAGATGCGGGCGGCGGCCTTGGCCAGCGGCACCGCGGTCGCCTTCGAGGTGAAGGGGACGGTGCGCGAGGCGCGCGGGTTGGCCTCCAGGACGTAGAGGATGTCCCCGGCCAGCGCGAACTGGATGTTGATCAGGCCGCGCACGCCGACGCCCTTGGCGATGCCCTCGGTGGAGGCGCGCAGCCGCTTGATGTCGAAGCCGCCCAGCGTGATCGGGGGCAGGGCGCACGCCGAGTCGCCGGAGTGGATGCCGGCCTCCTCGATGTGCTCCATGACGCCGCCGAGGTACAGCTCCTCGCCGTCGTACAGGGCGTCGACGTCGATCTCGATCGCGTCGTCCAGGAAGCGGTCGACCAGGACCGGACGGGACGGGCTGATCTCGGTCGACTCGGCGATGTACGCCTCGAGGCGGGTCTCGTCGTAGACGATCTCCATGCCGCGTCCGCCGAGCACGTAGGACGGGCGGACGAGGACGGGGTAGCCGATCTCGTCGGCGATGGCCTTGGCGCCGGCGAAGGTGGTGGCGGTGCCGTGCTTGGGGGCGGGCAGGCCCGCCTCGGCGAGCACGCGGCCGAAGGCGCCGCGGTCCTCGGCGGCGTGGATGGCCTCCGGGGAGGTGCCGACAACGGGCACGCCGTTGTCCTTGAGCGCCTGCGACAGACCCAGCGGGGTCTGGCCGCCGAGCTGGACGACGACGCCGGCGATCGGCCCGGCCTGCTGCTCCGCGTGGACGATCTCCAGGACGTCCTCCAGGGTGAGCGGCTCGAAGTACAGCCGGTCGGAGGTGTCGTAGTCGGTGGAGACGGTCTCCGGGTTGCAGTTGACCATCACGGTCTCGTACCCGGCGTCGTGGAGCGCGAAGGAGGCGTGGACGCAGGAGTAGTCGAACTCGATGCCCTGGCCGATGCGGTTCGGGCCGGAGCCCAGGATGATCACCGCGGGCTTCTCGCGCGGCGCGACCTCCGTCTCCTCGTCGTAGGAGGAGTAGAAGTACGGCGTCCGCGCGGCGAACTCGGCGGCGCAGGTGTCGACCGTCTTGTAGACCGGGCGGACGCCGAGCGCGTGCCGGACCTCGCGGACGACGTCCTCGCGCAGGCCGCGGATCTCGCCGATCTGCTGGTCGGAGAAGCCGTGCCGCTTGGCCTCGCCGAGCAGGCCGGCCGTCAGCTCGGGCGCCTCGGCGAGCTCGTCGGCGATCTCCTTGATGAGGAAGAGCTGGTCGACGAACCAGGGGTCGATCTTCGTGTACTCGAAGACCTCCTCGGGCGTGGCGCCGGCGCGGATGGCCTGCATGACGGCGTTGATCCGGCCGTCGGTGGGCCGGACGGCCTCCTCCAGCAGCGCCTTCTTGTCGCCGGGCTCGCCGACGAAGGTGAACTGGCTGCCCTTCTTCTCCAGGGAGCGCAGCGCCTTCTGGAAGGCCTCGGTGAAGTTGCGGCCGATGGCCATGGCCTCGCCGACCGACTTCATGGTGGTCGTGAGGGTGGAGTCGGCGCTCGGGAACTTCTCGAAGGCGAAGCGCGGGGCCTTGACGACCACGTAGTCGAGCGTCGGCTCGAAGGAGGCCGGGGTCTCCTGCGTGATGTCGTTCGGGATCTCGTCCAGGGTGTAGCCGACGGCCAGCTTGGCGGCGATCTTGGCGATCGGGAAGCCGGTCGCCTTGGAGGCGAGCGCCGAGGAGCGGGACACACGCGGGTTCATCTCGATGACGATGACGCGGCCGTCGGCCGGGTTCACCGCGAACTGGATGTTGCAGCCGCCGGTGTCGACGCCGACCTCGCGGATGATCGCGATGCCGACGTCGCGCAGGATCTGGTACTCGCGGTCGGTCAGCGTCATCGCGGGCGCCACGGTGATCGAGTCACCGGTGTGCACGCCCATCGGGTCGAAGTTCTCGATGGAGCAGACGACCACGACGTTGTCGTTCTTGTCGCGCATCAGCTCCAGCTCGTACTCCTTCCAGCCGAGGATGGACTCCTCCAGGAGCACCTCGGTGGTCGGGGAGAGCGTGAGCCCCTGGCCGGCGATGCGGCGCAGCTCCTCCTCGTCGTGGGCGAAGCCGGAGCCGGCGCCGCCCATGGTGAAGGAGGGGCGGACGACGACGGGGTAGCCGCCGAGCGTGTCGACGCCCGCGAGGACGTCGTCCATGGAGTGGCAGATCACGGACCGCGCGGACTCGCCGTGGCCGATCTTCTTGCGGACCTCCTCGACGACGTCCTTGAAGAGGTCGCGGTCCTCGCCCTTGTTGATGGCCTCGACGTTGGCGCCGATCAGCTCGACGCCGTACTTCTCCAGCACACCCTGCTCGTGCATGGAGATCGCGGTGTTCAGGGCCGTCTGGCCGCCCAGGGTGGGCAGCAGCGCGTCGGGGCGCTCCTTGGCGATGATCTTCTCGACGAACTCGGGGGTGATCGGCTCGACGTAGGTGGCGTCGGCGATCTCCGGGTCGGTCATGATCGTCGCCGGGTTGGAGTTCACCAGGACGACGCGCAGGCCCTCGGCCTTGAGCACGCGGCACGCCTGGGTGCCGGAGTAGTCGAACTCGGCGGCCTGGCCGATGACGATCGGGCCGGAGCCGATGACCAGGACGGACTGGATATCGGTGCGCTTAGGCACGCTGGCCCTCCATCAGGGAAACGAAGCGGTCGAACAGGTAGGCGGCGTCGTGCGGACCGGCTGCCGCTTCGGGGTGGTACTGGACGCTGAAGGCCGGCCTGTCCAGAAGCTGGAGGCCCTCCACCACGTTGTCGTTGAGGCAGACGTGGGAGACCTCGGCGCGGCCGAAGGGGGTCTCGGAGACCTTGTCGAGCGGGGCGTCGACGGCGAAGCCGTGGTTGTGCGCGGTGACCTCGACCTTGCCGGTCGTACGGTCCTGCACCGGCTGGTTGATGCCGCGGTGGCCGTACTTCAGCTTGAAGGTGCCGAAGCCGAGGGCGCGGCCCAGGATCTGGTTGCCGAAGCAGATGCCGAACAGCGGGGTGCCGCGCTCCAGGACGCCCCGCATGACCGAGACCGGGTGGTCGGCGGTGGCCGGGTCGCCGGGGCCGTTGGAGAAGAAGACGCCGTCCGGGTCGACGGCGTAGACGTCCTCGACGGTGGCCGTGGCGGGCAGGACGTGCACCTCGATGCCGCGCTCGGCCATGCGGTGCGGGGTCATGCCCTTGATGCCGAGGTCGACGGCGGCGACGGTGAACTTCTTGTCACCGATCGCCGGGACGACGTACGCCTCGGTGGTGGCGACCTCGGCGGAGAGGTCCGCGCCGCTCATCTCGGGGGCCTGGCGGACCTCGGCGAGCATGGTGCCCTCGTCGGGCAGCGCGTTGCCGGAGAAGATGCCGACGCGCATGGCGCCGCGCTCCCGCAGGTGGCGGGTGAGGGCGCGGGTGTCGATGCCGGAGATGCCGACGACGCCCTGGGCGGCGAGTTCCTCGTCCAGCGTGCGCGTGGAGCGCCAGCTGGAGGGCACGCGCGCGGGGTCGCGGACGACGTACCCGGAGACCCAGATCTTCCTGGACTCCATGTCCTCGTCGTTGACGCCCGTGTTCCCGACGTGGGGTGCGGTCATCACGACGACCTGGCGGTGGTACGACGGGTCGGTCAGGGTCTCCTGGTAGCCGGTCATGCCGGTGGAGAACACGGCTTCGCCGAAGGTCGCCCCCACGGCCCCGTAGGCGCGGCCGCGGAAGATCCGGCCGTCCTCCAGGACGAGTACGGCGGGAGTCCTGTGGGCTCCCCTGGTGGAGGTCGTCATCGTGCGCCTTCCGTTTCCGTCTTGTTGATCATGTCGTTCAGAATCTCGACCCACTCGTTGTGCTCGGCCGCGTGGTCGGAGCGGAAACCGGAGTCGATCAGTTTGCCGCCGTGTGCCCAGGTGACGATCAGCAGACCGCCCTCGGTGAGCACCTTGCCGGCGATGCCCTTGTCCAGCCGGGCCTCGCGCAGGGCGGCGACGGGGACGAAGAAGTCGGCCGCGCCGGGGCGTACGACGTCCAGTCCCGCGTCCGTCAGCGTGAGCTCGGCCCGGCTCCGGGTGCCCAGGCCGTGCGCCACGATGCGGTCGAGCCACTGACCGGCGGTGGTGGAGCCGTGGTACCGGCCGCTCATCGTCAGTCTCGCCCGGCCCGGCTCGTCCGGCGCGGTGGGGAGCGGGGGCAGGTCGCCCTGGAGGGTGCCGCGCCACTTCCAGCCCTCGCGCATCAGCCAGTAGACGAGCGCGACGAACAGGCCGAGGCCGACGACCCAGCCGACGCGGGCGGCCCAGTCGGTCACTTCCGCCGATTCCTTCCCGGCGGCCAGCAGGATTACAGGTGTCACGTGAGCTTCCCGTCGACGAGCGTGGCCTTGCCCCGCAGCCACGTGTGCGTCACACGGCCCGGCAGCTCACGTCCCTCGTAGGGGGTGTTGCGGCTGCGCGAGGCGAAGCCCGCGGGGTCCACCCGGCCACGGTATGCCGTGTCGACGAGGGTGAGGTTGGCGGGCTCACCAGCCGAGACGGGACGTCCGTGTCCGGTGGCCCGTCCGATCCGCGCGGGCTTGAAGGACATCCGGTCGGCGACGCCGGCCCAGTCCAGCAGGCCCGTGTCCACCATGGTCTCCTGGACCACCGACAGCGCGGTCTCCAGGCCGACCATGCCCATGGCGGCGGCGGCCCACTCGCAGTCCTTGTCCTCGTGCGGGTGCGGGGCGTGGTCGGTGGCGACGATGTCGATCGTGCCGTCCGCGAGCGCCTCGCGCAGGGCGTGCACGTCCCGCTCGGTGCGCAGCGGCGGGTTGACCTTGTAGACCGGGTCGTACGACCGCACCAGCTCGTCGGTGAGGAGCAGGTGGTGCGGGGTGACCTCGGCGGTGACGTCGATGCCGCGGGACTTGGCCCAGCGGACGATCTCGACGCTGCCGGCGGTCGACAGGTGGCAGATGTGGACGCGGGAGCCGACGTGCTCGGCGAGCAGGACGTCGCGGGCGATGATCGACTCCTCGGCGACGGCGGGCCAGCCTCCGAGGCCCAGCTCGGCGGAGACGACGCCCTCGTTCATCTGGGCGCCCTCGGTGAGCCGGGGCTCCTGGGCGTGCTGGGCGACGACTCCGCCGAAGGCCTTCACGTACTCCAGGGCGCGGCGCATGATCACGGCGTCGTGGACGCACTTGCCGTCGTCGGAGAAGACGGTGACACCGGCCGCGGACTCGTGCATGGCGCCCAGCTCGGCGAGCTTGGCGCCCTCCAGGCCGACGGTGACGGCGCCGATGGGCTGCACGTCGCAGTAGCCGGACTCCTGGCCGAGCCGCCAGACCTGCTCGACGACGCCGGCGGTGTCGGCGACCGGGAAGGTGTTGGCCATGGCGAAGACGTTGGTGTAGCCGCCGCTGGCCGCGGCGCGGGTGCCGGTGAGGACGGTCTCGGAGTCCTCGCGGCCGGGCTCGCGCAGGTGGGTGTGCAGGTCGACCAGGCCGGGCAGCAGCACCTTGCCGCCGGCCTCGACGACCTCGGCGCCCTCGGCGTCCAGTCCCGTGCCCACCTCGGCGACGGTTCCGCCGTCGATCAGCACGTCCTGCGGCTCGCCGCCGAGCACCTTCGCACCGCGGATCAGGGTCTTGCTCATCTTCTTACTTCTCCTCGGGGGTGCGGGCGTGGGTGACGGCGGGCTCGTTCCTCGCACCGAACTCGGCGCCGCCGAGCAGCAGGTACAGGACGGCCATGCGGATGGAGACGCCGTTGGTGACCTGCTCGACGACGGTGCAGCGGTCGGAGTCGGCGACCTCGGCGGTGATCTCCATGCCGCGGACCATCGGGCCGGGGTGCATCACGATGGCGTGCTCGGGCATCCGCCCCATGCGGTCGCCGTCGAGGCCGTAGCGGCGGGAGTACTCGCGCTCGGTCGGGAAGAACGCGGCGTTCATGCGCTCGCGCTGCACGCGCAGCATCATCACGGCGTCGGACTTGGGCAGGGTGGAGTCGAGGTCGTAGGAGACCTCGCAGGGCCAGGTCTCGACGCCGACCGGCAGCAGGGTGGGCGGGGCGACGAGGGTGACCTGGGCGCCGAGGGTGTGCAGCAGGTCGACGTTGGAACGGGCGACCCTGCTGTGCAGGACGTCGCCGACCAGGGTGATGCGGCGGCCGGCCAGGTCCTTGCCGAGACCGGCGTCGCGGCCGACCAGGCGGCGGCGCATCGTGAAGGCGTCCAGCAGGGCCTGGGTGGGGTGCTGGTGGGTGCCGTCGCCCGCGTTGATGACGTGGGCGTCGATCCAGCCGGAGGTGGCGAGGCGGTAGGGGGCGCCGGAGGCGCCGTGCCGGATGACGACGGCGTCGACGCCCATGGCCTCCAGGGTCTGGGCGGTGTCCTTGAGGGACTCGCCCTTGGACACGCTGGAGCCCTTGGCGGTGAAGTTGATGACGTCCGCGGACAGGCGCTTCTCGGCGGCCTCGAAGGAGATCCGGGTCCGCGTGGAGTCCTCGAAGAAGAGGTTGACGACGGTCCGGCCGCGCAGGGTCGGGAGTTTCTTGATCGGCCGGTCCGCGACCCGGGCCATCTCCTCGGCGGTGTCGAGGATCAGGACGGCGTCGTCGCGGGTGAGGTCGGCGGCCGAGATGAGATGACGCTGCATCTGTCAGGCTCCGTAGGGCGATTCATGCGGAAGAGCGGGATAATTCGGGCGGCCGGGTGCGTGCGGGGGCACACCGGGTCGGCACCTGGCACCGGTGCGGGCTGTGCCGGGTGTTACGGGTGGGCGCCCGGGGTGTCCGGCTTGGCACCGAGCAGCACGGTGTCGCGACCGTCCTCCTCGGCGAGCTGGACCTTGACCGTCTCCCGCAGCGACGTGGGGAGGTTCTTGCCGACGTAGTCGGCGCGGATGGGCAGTTCGCGGTGGCCGCGGTCGACGAGGACCGCGAGCTGCACCGCGCGCGGGCGGCCGATGTCGTTCAGGGCGTCCAGGGCGGCGCGGATGGTGCGGCCGGAGAAGAGGACGTCGTCGACGAGGACGACCAGGCGGCCGTCGAGGCCGTCACCGGGGATCTCGGTGCGGGCGAGGGCGCGCGGGGGCTGCGTGCGCAGGTCGTCGCGGTACATGGTGATGTCGAGCGAGCCGACCGGCATCTTGCGCTCGGTGATCTGCTCCAGCTTGTCGGCGAGCCGCCGGGCGAGGAAGACGCCCCGGGTCGGGATGCCGAGGAGCACCACGTCGTCGGCGCCCTTGGCGCGTTCGACGATCTCGTGGGCGATACGGGTCAGCACCCGCGCGATGTCGGGCCCTTCGAGAACGGGCCGTGCGTCGGACCGCGTCTCCTGCTGCCTGCTGTCCTGCTGCTTGTCCATACGAAACGGACCTCCTTCTCCGCCTCACGGGACGGACCTTAAAGGACGTCGGATTTGCGCCACCTACGCTATCAGGTCCGCGGAAGGGCCCCGACCGGGCCCCCGACACTCCCCCGTCACCCCCGCGCCGCGTCCGCGTCACCCGTTCGCCGTAACGGATCGCCGGTACCACGGAAGAGCCGGTGCGGACCATTCGGCTTGACGCACAAGAGTAACGCTGCGTAACCTCACAGTGAGTTACCAGCCGCGCGGCAGTCACACAGCCGGCCGCGTCGACACCTTGTCCGGGGAGCCATATGTCCAGCGAATACGCCAAACAGCTCGGGGCCAAGCTCCGGGCCATCCGCACCCAGCAGGGCCTTTCCCTCCACGGTGTCGAGGAGAAGTCCCAGGGCCGCTGGAAGGCGGTCGTGGTGGGGTCGTACGAGCGCGGTGACCGTGCCGTGACCGTGCAGCGCCTCGCCGAGCTGGCGGACTTCTACGGCGTTCCCGTGCAGGAGCTGCTGCCGGGCACCACCCCGGGTGGCGCCGCCGAGCCGCCGCCGAAGCTGGTCCTGGACCTGGAGCGGCTGGCCACGGTGCCGGCCGAGAAGGCGGGTCCGCTGCAGCGGTACGCGGCCACGATCCAGTCGCAGCGCGGCGACTACAACGGCAAGGTGCTCTCGATCCGCCAGGACGACCTGCGCACACTCGCCGTCATCTACGACCAGTCGCCCTCGGTCCTCACCGAGCAGCTGATCAGCTGGGGCGTCCTGGACGCGGACGCGCGCCGCGCGGTGGCGTCCCACGACGAGGGCTAGCCGCCCGGGACCTCTGCAGAAACGTCTCTACCCAGGGGGCGGAGCCACCCGGCTCCGCCCCCTGGCGCGTTTCCCGGGCGTCCCGGTCCGCGGCCCGGCTGCCCCGATCCGGCACGCGAACCCGCCCCTCTGTGCCACGATCCTGCCATCCGAGCCGATGTCGGACTGGGGGCGGCCATGTCGGTGAGTGACCGGACGGACGAGGTACTGGACGCTCTGGTGAGTCTCGTGCAGGACGTCCACGACGGCCATGTCGGCGAGGACGCGGCCGAGCGGCACGTCCGGACCGCCGACTGGCCGCTGACCCCGGACCGGACACGTCGTCTGGTGGAGTTCGGCAGGCATCAGGTCGAGGCCGGTGCGCCCGCCGCGGGGTACCTGGTGGCCCGGCTCCTCATGGCCCTGTCCGAGCAGCGGTGGGGGCGGGGCATGTCCTCCCCGTGGTGGCAGGCCGCCGACCTGCTGGTGGAGGCCGTGCGACTCGACCTCGCGGAACGGCCGAGCGGGGTCCGTCTCCGGCTGGCCTGCGCCGTGGCCGACGAGCAGATCGAGGTCCTCCGGCAGGCGGGGGAACTGGAGGAACTGGCCGAGACCATGTACGCGGCGGGTATCCTCCGGGTGCACCCGCACATCGCCGCTCCCGTGCTGGACGACGCGCTCGCCCTGCGGGAACGGCAGCTCCGCGACCTGTTCCTCGGCCGCCTGTTCGCCCCGGGCCCCGGTGGAGGGGACGACGGCCCCGGCTCCGTCGACGCACTGCCCCATCCCGTGGACGCCGCGCGGGAGGCCCTCCCCTACCTCTACGGGGCGGCGGGCCTGAGCCGCGGGCACGAGCACGCCCGCTGTCTGAGCGCGGTGAACGAGGCCCTGGCCATCCTGATGAACGACCCGGGCGCCGAGAACTGGATGATGGAATCCTGGCTGGACAACTGCCGGTCCGCCGTGCGGCTGCTCGACCCGGCGCGCGACCCGGTGAACGGGTTACGGCTGCGGCGGATCCTCGCCCACTACGACGGTGTGCCCGCCCCCGACACGCTCGGGACGCTGCTGCCCCTCCCGCTGTCCCGGCTGGTACGGACACGGGGCGAGCGGGAGACCCGGGTCGCGGTGGACCAGGCGCTGCTCCTGCTGCGGGAGACCGGTCGGCGCGACCCGCTGCGGCGGCTGGTGGCCGCCGTGCACACCGACCTGCCGGAGCCGAGGGAGCGGGAGCGGCTCTGGGAGGTCTGGCAGAGCCACGCGCACGTGCTGCCCGGGGACCCGACGCCCTGCCCGGCCGAGGACACGGACGCCGAGATCGGGCTCGCGTTCGCCGGCACACTCGCGGACCCGGCCGCCAAGGCCGCTCCCCTCGTGCACTGCGCGGCGCATCTCTACGGGGCCGGGCTCGCGCGGGCGGCCCGCGCGGTGCTGGACCGGCTGCCCGACGGGATGGAGGATGCCGCACCCGAGGTCGGCGACGCCGTGCGATGCCTGCTGGGCAGCGTCTCGGCCGCGGCCGCCCGGGCGCACCGGCTGGAGGGTGAGCCGGCGAAAGCCGTCCACCTGCACGCGGTGGCCGCCTGCCACTACGCCGTCCTGGGGCTGCGCGGACAGGTCCGGCGCGAGCTGGAACGGATGGTGGACTGCGCCGACGCGGGCGACGGCGAGGCCGTCATGCGGGCGGTCGTCCTCCTTCGCACCGCGGTCGCACCGCTGCTGGAGTCCGGCGTGTACGAGCCCTCGGCCGTCGCGCTCGCCGCGGCGGCCCAGCGACTCGGCGGCCTCCTCCCCCGGGAGCGTCGGTCGGATGTCGCGCCGCTGATGCTGCACGCGGCCGCCAAGGCGCTCGACTTCTCCCGCGCGCTGCAGTCCCCCGGCCCCCGGCGCCCCGCGCCGGTGCTGGTGGAGCTCCGCGACCGGGTCCGCGCACTGGAGGCCGGGCACGCCGGGAGCGTGCTGCCGCGTATCGACGACGTCGCCGAGGACGACTTGGAGATGCTCTGCTACGCGGGCCCCCAGGAACACGCGTCGGGCCACGGCGATCCCGCGCTGCTGGGCAATCTGCGGCGTTCGTTCGACCGTCAGCTCTCCCGCAGTCTGTACCTCTTCCGGCCGGAGCGCCCGGACTCCGGTCACCCTCGGCTCGAAGACGTCGTGACGGGCCTGCCCCACGACACGGTGCTGATCTCGCTCTGGATGGCGGAGCAGCCGCCGGGAACGGAGCCCGGCGGGCCGGACGGCGGACCCGCCGCGGCGCTGCACTTCCTGACGATCAGCGCGGAAGGCGTCCAGGACCTGCGGGTACGGTGGTTCGAGGGCGTGTCCGGCGGCCTGATCCAGGTGCGCGGGGACGGCTACCGGCAGGTCCTGCATCCTTTCGCCCATCACGTGGCCTCGGTACGGGCGGTCGCCCAGGCCGACCCGCTGTACCGGGAGGTGACCCGGGCCGGCGAGGAGGAACTGGACTTCGGTCCCTTCATCGGTGAACTCGAGGACGTGCTGGCACGACTGCACGGCGAGGGCAAGCGCCATCTGTGCTTCTGGGCTCACGGCCCCTTCCACTTCATGCCCTTTCCCCTGCTGCGGCTGGCGGGGCGTCCCCTGGCCGACGACTGGACCGTGACCACCGTGCCGAGCCCGGTCTGTGTCACCGGCTCACGGACCCGCGGGGCCCGGGCCGGCTCGGGGCTGGTGTCCCTGGGCGCGGCGCTGGGCGGCACGCCCTGGGGGCTGCGGCCGGAGCCGGGCCTGGACGCCCACGCGGCGGCGGTCGCGGCGTTCGCGGACGGCGTCACCCTGACCGGCCCGGAGGCGACGCCCGCGTCCTTCCTGGCCCGCGCCGAGGGCGCCCGCTACCTCCACGTGGCGGCGCACGGCGCGCACAGCCGGGACGCCTCGTGGTTCCAGTGCCTGTACCTCGATCCGTCGGGGGAGGGGGCGGACGGCAGGCTCTTCGGCCACGACGTGCTGGCCCACGACCTGCGCGGTGTCGACCTGGTCACGCTCGGTGCCTGTGAATCGGCCCTCGGGCGCTTCGACCTCGCCGACAACCCCCGCGGGCTGCCCGCCGCGTTCCTGCTGGCCGGTGCCAGGGCCGTGGTCGGCTGTCTGTGGCCGGTGCGGACCGACGCGGCCACGTGCTTCTTCGGTGAGCTGCACGGGCACCTCGCCGCCCACCACGACACCCGGCGCGCGTTCCGTCACGCCCAGACAGTCACCCGCGACCGCTTCCCCCAGTACCGGGACTGGGGGACCTTCGCCTATCACGGTGGCTGGACACCCCCCGAGGAGAGAACCGTCTGATGGTTCTGGAACTGCCCTCGCTCACTCGGTACGACGTCGATCTGGTCGCGCCCGCGACCCTTCAGGGCAACCAGGCCGAGGAGCGCGTCCGCCGGCGGCTGACCGTCACCGAGCCCTACGTCACCCGGCGGACTCTCGGGCAACTGCACGAACTGGGAGTCGACCCCGCCCTGCTCTCGGCCTCGTCCCCGGACGACGACTACTTCCTGCTGGCTTTCGGCTGCGCGTTCCGGCCGGGGCCCGTGGGCGACCCGGCGTCGTTCAAGGAGGCGAGCATCGGCATCCGGCTCGGCTCGCCCGAGGGCGCACGGCCGCCCGCGGCGCTGGCCCTGTCCCCCGGCACGGGGAGCGTCCCGGGCGGGAGCGGCTTCCGGATCGCCCTGTCGGTCCCCCTGGGCGTGGCGGAGCCGGCCGTCGAGTACGCGGCGAACGGCACGAAGGAAAAGCGGTACGTCACCGCCTACGGCGCGGGCAGCAGCAATCCTGAGTGGCGGCTGTGCGATCGGCGGGGGCATCCGCTCGACGGGGACGTCCTGCTGGCGGTGGTGGTGTGCGGTGCCGCGGGCACCCCGGTGCTGGCCGAGGTCGCCGTGGCGGCTTCCCTCCGGCGACGGATGCTCACGTGGGTCCGGGCGGAGCTGCCGCCGCGGCTGCACACGATCGATCTCGCGGCGCGTGCGCCACGGGACCTGCCCGGGGGCGCACCCGGAGTCCTGCCGCCGGGACCGGACGGCCGGTAGACGACGGCAGGGCCCGCGGACGGATCCGCGGGCCCTGCCATGGCACGTGGGACGGACGTCAGGCCTCTTCGCGGCGCAGCGAAGGCTTCAGTTCCTTCAGCCGGCCGAGCAGACCGTTGACGAAGGCCGGCGACTCGTCCGTGGAGAACTCCTTCGCCAGCTGCACCATCTCGTCGAGGACGACGGCGTCCGGGGTCGCGTCGACCCAGATCAGCTCGTACGCGCCGAGACGCAGGATGTTGCGGTCGACGACCGGCATGCGGTCGAGCGTCCATCCGACCGAGTACTGGGCGATGAGCTCGTCGATGCGCTTCGCGCGCTCGGCGTAGCCCTCGACGAGCTCCATCGTGTACTCGCTCACCGGCGGCTGCCGGGTGTCGGACCGGGAATGCCGGACCCAGTCCGCGAGGACCGTCAGCACGTCGGCGCCGCGCTGGTCGCCCTCGAAGAGGATCTGGAAGGCGCGCTTGCGGGCCGTGTTGCGGGCAGCCACGGTTAGCTGTTCACCCGGCCGAGGTAGTCGCTCGTACGCGTGTCGACCTTGATCTTCTCACCGGTGGTGATGAAGAGCGGCACCTGGATCTGGTGGCCGGTCTCCAGGGTGGCGGGCTTGGTGCCGCCGGTGGAGCGGTCGCCCTGGACACCCGGCTCGGTCTCCTGGACGACGAGCTCGACGGCGGCGGGCAGCTCGACGAAGAGCACCTCGCCCTCGTGCTGCGCGACGGTGGCGGTGAAGCCCTCGATCAGGAAGTTGGCGGCGTCGGCGACCGTCTTGCGGTCGACCATCAGCTGGTCGTAGGTCTCCATGTCCATGAAGACGAAGTAGTCGCCGTCCATGTACGAGAACTGCATGTCGCGCTTGTCGACAGTGGCCGTCTCGACCTTGACGCCGGCGTTGAAGGTCTTGTCGACGACCTTGCCGGAGAGCACGTTCTTGAGCTTGGTGCGCACGAAGGCGGGGCCCTTGCCGGGCTTGACGTGCTGGAACTCGACGACGGACCAGAGCTGGCCGCCTTCGAGCTTGAGCACCAGGCCGTTCTTGAGGTCGTTCGTGGAAGCCACGGTTGCGGAATCTCCTGGACTGGACTGACGTGGACGACCCCGGGGCGTGCGCACAGCGCGAGGCTAGAGCGCGAGCAGCTCCTTGGTCGTGATGGTGAGTAGCTCGGGTCCGCCGTCCGCCTCGGGGCGCACGACGAGCGTGTCATCGATCCGGACACCGCCCCGGCCCGGGAGGTGGACCCCCGGTTCGACGGTGACCGGCACACAAGCGTCCAGTTTACCCATGGCCGCCGGGGCCAGCTGCGGGTCCTCGTCGATTTCGAGTCCCACACCGTGCCCGGTGAGGGCCGGAAGGTTCTCCGCGTACCCGGCGGAGTCCAGTGCCTGGCGGGCCGCGCGGTCCACATCACGGCAGGCGGCGCCGGGTGCGAGGGCCTCCCGGCCGGCCCGCTGGGCGGAGAAGACGAGGTCGTACAGCTCGATCTGCCAGTCGGCCGGAGAGGTGCCGATGACGAACGTACGGCCGATCTCGCAGCGGTAGCCGCGGTACGTCGCGCCCAGGCACACGGAGAGGAAGTCGCCCTCCTCCACGCGCCGGTCGGTGGGCCGGTGACCCCGGCGGCCCGAGTTCGGGCCCGTGCCGACGGAGGTCGGGAATGCGGGGCCGTCGGCGCCGTGGTCGACCAGGCGGCGTTCCAGCTCCAGGGCGAGGTGCCGCTCGGTGCGGCCGACGAGGATGGACTCCAGGAGTTCGCCGAGGGCCTGGTCGGCGATCTCGGCGCCGATGCGCAGGCAGGAGATCTCCTCCTCGTCCTTGACGACCCGGAGCTGCTCGACCGCCTGGCCGAGGTCCGTCAGGCGCAGTCCGGGGGCGACCGAGCGCATGGCCCGCTGCCGGGCGACGGTGAGGTGGTGGTCCTCGGTGGCGAGGGATTCGGCGCCCTGGGCCGCGGCGAGGCCGGCCGCGGCGACGGCCGGGTCTCCGCCGGGGCCGGGCAGGGCGCGCAGCGGCAGTGCCTCGTCGGGCCGGCCCTCGGCGGGCCGTTCGTCCGGTGGTCCGGAGCACACCAGGAGATCCTCGGTCTTGCCGAGCAGCAGCACGGCGCCGTGCGGGGCGGCGCCCGCGAGATAGCGCACGTTGGCGGGCCGGGAGACGAGCGCCGCCGCGCTGCCGCCCGCGTTGCAGCGTTCTCGTAGGCGCGTCCGGCGGGCCGCGTACACCTCTGACATGACCCGAGCGTATGGGCTCCGCTGCGGGGGCGCCGCTCGGGAGAGGCCGAGTGGGGAGACGCGGGGTATGCCCGGGCGCGCGCCCCGCGGCGGAGCCGCATGTCGATACCGCCCCGTGCCTCTTGCGGGGCGCTCCGGTGGTCCCCCGCCTACCAGCTCGGGGGGCTTGCTATCGAGCGGGCGAGAACCTCGTTCAGGACCTGGGCCGTCTCCGGGACGTCGAGCTGGGAGTTGTCGATGATCGGGAGGCCCGAGCCGTACCAGCCGGCCATGCGGCCGTGGATGCGGGCGACCTCTTCGTCGGTGAGCCGCCGGTTGCCGCTGCGCTCGGCGTTGCGCTCCAGGACGATGTCCAGCCCGGGCAGCAGGACGACCGGGAGCAGCCCGGGTCCGACGTGCCGCTTCCAGCCGCCCAGGCCGACGACCGGGCGGTCCGGGAAGACGGCGTCGTCGAGGATGCACGAGATGCCGTTGGCCAGGAAGTTGCGCGCGGAGAAACCGCAGGTGCGGCGGGCGAGGCGGTACTGGGCCTCGGAGTTCTCGTTCCACCCGGACTGGGGGTCGGCGAAGCCGGAGCGGACCCATTCGCGCACGTCGTCGAGGCTGATGTGGGCGGTGGGCACCCTGCGGTGGTCCGCCCAGTACTTGGCGACGCTGGTCTTGCCCGCGCCCGCGGGGCCGATGAGCAGCACCGCGAGGGTGGTGGTCGCCGGATCGGGCACGGCCGCCGCGGCGGGCGGCATGCTGGGCGCGGCGACGGGACCGCCGGGCGGCAGCGGGACGTGGCCGGTGGTGTCCGGCACGGGCGGTGGTGCCGGGGCCTGCAGCGGGGGCCCGGGGTGCGGGGCCTGCGCGGGGTAGCCCGGCGCCACGGGCGGAGGCACGGGGGCGGAGCCCTGGTGCGGGCCCGGGTGGTGTGCGGCCGGGGACCAGCCGACGGCCGGTCCGTGCCCCGGCTGAGGGGGCGGCGGCAGCGGAGAACCCACTGCGTGCTGCATCCGGTGCCACTCCGTCTCGTACAGGCGATGGGCGCTGACAGCGGGTCGGGTACCCGCTCTCCCCCACAGCCTAAAGGGCGTGGGAGGGGCCCCACCCGAACGGTACCGTCCCCGGCCGTCCTTTGGGGAAACGGCCGGGGGCGGTCCGAAGTGCCCGTCCCGCGAGGCGAATCGGACGGAAGGTGCGACGGGGGACCTACTCGCCCACCTCGCCGTAGGCGGCGAGGAGGACGGCCGGGTCGGGTCCCTCCAGGACGGTGGGCTTGGCCAGTCCGTCCAGGACGATGAAGCGCAGCAGGTCGCCGCGGGACTTCTTGTCGACCTTCATGTTCTCGACCAGCTTCGGCCACTGGTCGTAGCGGTAGTGCAGTGGCAGGCCCACCGATTCGAGGATGCTGCGGTGGCGGTCGGCGGTGGCGTCGTCCAGCCGGCCCGCGAGGCGGCCCAGTTCGGCGGCGAAGTGCATGCCGACGGAGACGGCGGCGCCGTGGCGCCACTTGTAGCGCTCGTTCTTCTCGATGGCGTGGCCCAGGGTGTGACCGTAGTTCAGGATCTCCCGCAGGCCCGCCTCCTTGAGGTCGGAGGAGACGACCTCGGCCTTGACCCTGATCGAGCGCTCGACGAGTTCGGCCGTGTGCGGTCCGGCCGGGGTGCGCGCGGCCTGCGGGTCGGACTCGATCAGGTCGAGGATCGCCGGGTCGGCGATGAAGCCGGCCTTGATGACCTCGGCGAGGCCCGAGACGTAGTCGTTGACCGGGAGGGAGTCCAGGGCGGCCAGGTCGCACAGGACGCCGGCCGGCGGGTGGAAGGCGCCGACGAGGTTCTTGCCCTCGGCGGTGTTGATGCCGGTCTTGCCGCCGACAGCCGCGTCGACCATGGCCAGCACGGTGGTCGGCACGGCGATCCAGCGCACTCCGCGCAGCCAGGTCGCGGCCACGAAGCCGGCGAGGTCGGTGCTGGCGCCGCCGCCCACGCCGACGATGACGTCGGTGCGGGTGAACCCGGACTGGCCGAGCGCCTTCCAGCAGTAGGCGGCGACCTCGGCGGTCTTGGCCTCCTCGGCGTTGGGCACCTGGATGGCGATCGCGTCGTAGCCCTGCTCGGCGAGGTCGGCGCGCAGGGCGTCACCGGTCTCGGCGAGGGCCTCGGGGTGGATCACGGCGACCCGCTTGGCCTTCGGGCCGATCAGGCCGGCGAGCTCGCCGAGGAGCTGACGGCCCACCAGGACCTCGTAGGGGTCGGACCCCGCGGTGCCGCCGACCTGGATCCGGGTGACTGCCTCGCTCATGCTTCCTTCAACTCCAGTGCGTCCAGGGCGGCTTGCGTTACTTCTTCCGGCGTGCGGCCGTCGGTGCCGACGACGACCGTGGCGACCTCCTCGTAGAGGTGGCGGCGGGCCTCCATCAGCTCGCGCCACTGCTTGCGCGGGTTGACCGCCAGCAGCGGGCGCGCGGCGTTCAGGCCGGTGCGCCTGACCGCCTCCTCGACGTCCATCGACAGGTAGACCACGCGCTGCCCGGCGAGCAGGCCGCGGGTGTCCGCGTCGAGGACCGCGCCGCCGCCGAGGGCGAGGACGCCGTCGTGCTCGGCGACGGCCGTGTGCACGGCCTGCTTCTCCAGGGCGCGGAAGGCCGGCTCGCCGTCGTCCACGAAGATCTCGGCGATGGTGCGGCCCTGCGCGGAGACGATGTCGTCGTCCGTGTCCCGGTACCCGGTGCCGAGGCGGTCGGCGAGGAGCCGGCCGACCGTGGACTTGCCGACGCCCATCGGTCCGACGAGGACGATCAGCGGGGTGCTCATCGGATGGCCAGGTGGTCGAGGTACGAGGTGACGTTGCGGCGAGTCTCGGTGACGCTGTCGCCGCCGAACTTCTCCGCCACGGCGTCCGCGAGGACCAGGGCGACCATCGCCTCGGCGACGATGCCGGCCGCGGGGACCGCGCACACGTCGGAGCGCTGGTGGTGGGCCTGCGCGGCCTCACCGGTGGCGACGTCCACGGTCTTGAGCGCCCGCGGCACGGTCGCGATCGGCTTCATCGCGGCCCGGACCCGCAGCAGCTCACCGGTGGTCAGGCCGCCCTCGGTGCCGCCGGCGCGGCCGGAGGCCCGCTTGATGCCGTCGGGGCCGGTCAGGATCTCGTCGTGCGCCTTGGAGCCGGGCACGCGGGCCAGGCCGAAGCCGTCGCCGACCTCGACGCCCTTGATGGCCTGGATGCCCATGAGGGCGGCGGCCAGCCGGGCGTCCAGACGCCGGTCCCAGTGCACGTGCGAACCGAGCCCGACGGGGACGCCGTAGGCCAGCACCTCGACGACACCGCCCAGGGTGTCGCCGTCCTTGTGGGCCTGGTCGATCTCCGCGACCATCGCCTTCGAGGCGTCGGCGTCCAGGCAGCGCACCGGGTCCGCGTCGAGCCTCTCGACGTCGGCCGGGGTCGGGTAGACGCCGTAGGGCGCCTTCGCGGCCGCCAGCTCGACGACGTGGCTGACGATCTCGATGCCGGCCGTGTCCTTCAGGTACGACCGCGCCACGGCGCCCAGGGCCACCCGGGCGGCCGTCTCCCGCGCGGAGGCCCGCTCCAGGATCGGCCGGGCCTCGTCGAAGCCGTACTTCTGCATGCCCGCGAGGTCGGCGTGGCCGGGGCGGGGGCGGGTCAGCGGGGCGTTGCGGGCCAGTCCGGCCAGCACCTCGGGGTCGACCGGGTCGGCCGCCATGACCTGCTCCCACTTCGGCCACTCGGTGTTGCCCACCATGATCGCGACCGGGGAGCCCATGGTGAGGCCGTGCCGGACACCGCCGAGGAAGGTGACCTCGTCCCGCTCGAACTTCATCCGGGCACCGCGACCGTAGCCGAGCCGCCGCCTCGCCAGATGGTCCGCCACCATGTCCGTGGTGATCGGCACGCCGGCGGGCAGACCCTCCAGCGTCGCGACGAGTGCGGGACCGTGGGACTCCCCCGCGGTCAGCCAGCGCAACCTGCTCAACGGTGCTCCTCAGTGCTCGCGCCCCGGTATGCCCTGCGTACGCGTCTTCTCCGCGTACCGCTGCGGCGTGTCCGGGTGCGCGGGCCCCGGTCCGCCACCTCCGATCCTCCCACGTCCGGCCGCCCGGCCCGTCCGGCGGTCCATCTGACGGACGGGACGGGCTCAGGCGGAGTCGTCGCCCCGGCCCTGCCGGGGCGCGTAGGAACCGAGGAAGTCGGCGCCGCTCGGCCGCGGCCGGGGCGGGGCCTGGGCCGGCGCGTAGGGGCCCAGGTAGTCGGCGCCGCGGCCCTGTCCGGGCGGTACCGCCGCCGGGACCGGCGCACCGTTGCGGACCGCGCGCCGGTGGGCGATCCGGCGCGCCAGCTTCACCACCCAGGACGCGACCAGGGCCAGCACGACCAGGGCGAGCACCGTGATCTGCACCCAGTCGGGCAGGAAGCCCAGTACGGCCTCGAAGATCTGGCTCTTCACGGATGCCAGCGGCACGCCTGTGGACATGGATCGTCTTCCCCTCCCGGTTCCGCCCCCTGCGGAACCGGACGGATCCTAGCGGTCCGCGAGGGCGCGCTCGCCCGCTTTTCGCATGGCCGCCAGCGGGGCCGGGGCGCGGCCCGTCATCCGCTCGACCTGGAGCACCGCCTGGTGCAGCAGCAGGTCGAGTCCGCTGACGACGGCACCGCCGTACGCCGACCAGCGGGCCGCGAGCGCGGTCGGCCAGGGGTCGTACAGCACGTCGAAGAGGGTCCCGGCCTTCTCGGGCACCGCGGAGGCCAGCGCGTCGGTGGTGCCGGCGGGTGTGGTGGCCACGACCAGCGGGGCGTGCAGGGCCTGCTCGGCGTGCGACCAGTCGGCGATGCGCACGGCGACGTCCAGCCGTTCGGCCCAGCCCCGCATCTCGGCGGCGCGTGCCTCGCTGCGCACGTACACGGTGACCTCGCCCGTGCAGACCCGGGCCAGGGCGGCCAGCGCGGAGGAGGCGGTGGCGCCGGCGCCGAGGACGGCGGCGGTGTCGACCTTCTCGATGCCGTGCTCGCGCAGGGCGGCGACCATGCCGGGGATGTCGGTGTTGTCGCCGGTCCTGCGGCCGTCCTCGGTGAAGACGACGGTGTTCACGGCGTCCACCGAGGCCGCCGTGTCGCTGATCTCGTCGAGCAGCGGGATCACCGCCCGCTTGAGCGGCATGGTCAGCGACAGCCCCGCCCATTCCAGGCCGAGCTTCCCGAGGAAGCCGGGCAGCGCCTCCTCGTCGACGTCGAAGCGGTCGTACGTCCAGCCCTCCAGGCCCAGCTCCGCGTACGCGGTGCGGTGCAGCACCGGGGAGAGGGAGTGGGCGATCGGGGAGCCGAGCACGGCCGCCCTCTGCGCCCCGGCCCTAACTGGCATTGAACTTGTCCTTCAGCTTCAGGAAGTCGTCGTGGTTCTTCGCGAATTCGGTCTTGTCCCTGCCGTCGGTGGCCACGAAGTAGATCCAGCCGTCGTTCGTGGGGTCCATCGCCGCCTGGAGCGCCTCGTCACCGGGGTTGCCGATGGGGCCCGGCGGCAGGCCCGTGTTGGTGTAGGTGTTGTACGGGTCCTTGTCGCTGTTGATCTCGGACTCGCCGATGTGGATGTTGCTCTGGCCCTTGGCGTAGTTGTAGGTCGAGTCGAACTGGAGCAGCCGGTTGGTCTCGGTGTTGTCGGGCTTGAGCCGGTTGTAGATGACCTCGGACATCTTGCGGAAGTCCTCGTGATTCTTGCCCTCGGCCTGCACCAGGCTCGCCACGGTGAGCAGCTCCCAGGGGCCGTCCAGACCGAGGCTCTCCGCCTTCGACTCCAGGCCGAGCTCCGTGTACCGCTCGTTGGCCCGCGCCACCATCTGCTTGAGCACGTCCTCGGGCTTCTGGCCCTTGGCCGCCGAGTAGCTGGACGGGAAGAGGAACCCTTCCAGCGGGTCCTTGGTGTTGCGGTGGTTCACCGCCCAGTCGGGCAGGCCGAGGTTCTTCCACTGGGCCTCGGCGACCTTCGCCGTGGTGCCCTTCTTCACCCCGAGCTGCTCGTCGACCTTCGCGTAGACCTGCACGTTGCGCCAGCCCTCGGCGATGATCAGGTTGCTGCGGCTGGCGGGGCTGAGCAGGAGTTCCACCGCGGCCGCGGCCGACATCTCCTTCTGCAGCGTGTACACGCCGTCCTGGATGCTCTTGCCCTCGGGGTTGCTCTGCTGGGCGCTGATGAAGGCGTCGACGCTCTTCACCACGCCCTGGCGCTTGAGCTCCTGGCCGATCGTCGCTCCGCCCGCCCCCTTGGGGATGGTGACGGTCACCTTCTCGCCGTTGCCGTTGCCCGCGTAGTCCGGGGCCGCGCCGAAACGATCCTGGTAGAACTGGAGGCCGAAGTAGCCGACGCCCGCGACGCCGCCGCCGAGCACCAGGCAGACCACGAGGCAGGCGAGACCGCTGCGGCCCTTCTTGGGCTTGCCGCCCCGGCCCCGGCGCTCGCTGCGACCGCCCCGGCCGCCGTCGCCCCCGTCCTCGGGTTGGCCCTCGTCCCCGCCCGCGAAGAAGGCGTGCTCGCCCTCGTCGGCACCGGGATCCCGGTCGGAGCTCCCCGGCTCGGGCTCGGTGCGCCGGCGGCCGGGCGGCTCCGGCGGCGGATACGCCTCCGGGGTGCCGTAGAAGTCGGGCTGCTCCGCGCCGTAGGCGGCGCTCTGCTGGCCGTAGGGGTCGGACGGGTCGCCCGGGTACTGCGCCTGGGGGTGCTCGCCGGCCCCCCAGCCGCCGTTGCCGTAACCCTGGTTCTGGCCCTGATGGGGCTGCGCCTGGGCCGCGTACTGCTGGTCGTACTGCTGCTGGTCGTACTGCTGCTGACCGTACTGGTCGTACTGCGGCCCGGGGATCGGCTGGCCGTACTGGTCGTACTGCTGCTGACCGTACGCGCCCTGACCGCCGTCGCCCCAGTCGCCGTACTGGGTCTGCTGCGGCTGCTGCGGGTAGTGCTGCGGCTGGCCGCCGTAGGGGGACTGCTGACCCGTCTGGGCCTGCTGTCCCTCCCATCCGCCGTCCCCGTACAACGGGTCCTGCGGATGCCACGGTTCGGAGCCCGGGCCCCGGCCATACTCAGTCATCGATCCCCTAGAGCCGCGAGGCGGTGGTCGGCGTGGCCTGTCGTGGGGGGCCGGCTGCCGTTCCGCCTCTTGCTGTGCGGGGGCTGTTCGAAATGCCGCCGCATCGCGCGGAACGTTACCGTATCGCGATCAGATGACCACTTCGACGCCCTCGCCGGGTGCATTGCCTGACACCCGTTCGGATTCCAGCGCCTGCTGGAGGATGATCACAGCGGCGGCCTGGTCGATGACCGACCTGCCCTTCTTGGACTTCACACCCGAGGCGCGCAGCCCCTGACTCGCCGTCACGGTCGTCATCCGCTCGTCGACCAGCCGTACGGGAACGGGGGCGATGCCCTTGGCGAGCTCCTGTGCGAAGCCCCTGACCTTGGCCGCGGCCGGGCCCTCGCCCCCCTTGAGGGAGCGAGGGAGACCGACGACGACCTCGATGGGCTCGTACTCCTCGACCAGCAGGCGCAGACGGCGGTGCGCCGCCGGGACGTCGCGCCCGGGGACGGTCTCCACCGGGGTGGCGAGGATCCCGTCGGGGTCGCAGGAGGCGACCCCGATGCGGGCGTCCCCGACGTCGATGGCGAGCCGGCGTCCTCTGCGCATCGCCGGTCCTACTTCGCCGTCTCGGCGACGAGGCGCTCGACGGCGTCGACGGCGTCGCCGATGGCGGCCGCGTTCTGGCCGCCGCCCTGGGCGACGTCCGGCTTGCCGCCACCGCCGCCGCCGAGGGTCTTGGCGGCGGTGCGCACCAGGTCACCGGCCTTGAGGCCGCGCTCGCGGGCGGCCTCGTTGGTGGCGATCACGGTGAGCGGCTTGCCGTTCGCCGTCGTGAAGAGGGCGACCACGGCGGCCCGGCCGCCCTGGATGCGGCCGCGCACGTCGAGGACCAGCCTGCGCAGGTCGTCGGCGGTGGTGCCGTCCGGGACCTGACCGGTCACCAGGGCCACACCGCGCACGTCCTTGGCGGAGTCGGCGAGCGAGCCGGCAGCCTGGAGGACCTTCTCCGCGCGGAACTTCTCGATCTCCTTCTCGGCGTCCTTCAGCTTGCCGAGCATGGCGGAGACCTTCTCCGGCAGCTCCTCCGGGCGGCCCTTGATCAGCTCCTGGAGCTGGGCGACGACCGTGTGCTCGCGGGCGAGGAAGTTGTAGGCGTCCACGCCGACCAGGGCCTCGATGCGGCGCACGCCGGAGCCGATGGACGACTCGCCGAGCAGCTTGACCAGGCCGAGCTGGGCGGTGTTGTGCACGTGGGTGCCGCCGCACAGCTCCTTGGAGAAGTCGCCGATGGTCACGACGCGGACCCGCTCGCCGTACTTCTCGCCGAACTCGGCGATGGCGCCCTGCTTCTTGGCCTCGTCGATGCCCATGACGTCGGCGCGGACGTCGAGGTCGCGGGCGAGCACCTCGTTGATCTTCTGCTCGACGTCGGTCATCACGGCCGTCGGGACGGCTGACGGCGAACCGAAGTCGAAGCGGAAGCGGCCGGGCTGGTTCTCGGAGCCGGCCTGGGCGGCCGTCGGGCCGAGGGCGTCGCGCAGGGCCTGGTGGGTGAGGTGGGTGGCCGAGTGGGCGCGGGCGATGGCCGTACGGCGGCGGCCGTCGATGGAGGCGTGGGCCTTGGCGCCGACGGTGACCTCGCCGACCTGGACGACGCCCTTGTGGACGTACACGCCCGGGACCGGCTTCTGGCAGTCGCGGATCTCGATGACGGCGCCGGAGTCGGCCCTGATGCGGCCGGTGTCGCCGATCTGGCCGCCGCCCTCGGCGTAGAAGGGGGTGCGGTCGAGGACGACCTCGACCTCGTCGCCCTCGGTGGCGGCCGGGGAGGAGACGCCGTCGACGAGGATGCCGACGATCGTGGACTCGCCCTCGGTGTCGGTGTAGCCGATGAAGTCGGTGGCACCGGCGCGGTCGGCGATCTCGCGGTAGGCACCGAGGTCGGCGTGCCCGGTCTTCTTGGCCTGGGCGTCGGCCTTGGCGCGCTCCCGCTGCTCCTTCATCAGGCGCCGGAAGCCGTCCTCGTCCACGGACAGCCCCTGCTCGGCGGCCATCTCCAGGGTGAGGTCGATCGGGAAGCCCCAGGTGTCGTGGAGCAGGAAGGCCTTGTCGCCGGCCAGGACGGTGCCACCGGCGGCCTTGGTGTCGCCGACGGCGGTGTCGAGGATGTTGGTGCCGGCCTTCAGCGTCTTGAGGAAGGCGTTCTCCTCGGCGAGGGCGACCTTCTCGATCCGCTCGCGGTCGGTGATCAGCTCGGGGTACTGCTGCCCCATCATGCCGATCACGACGTCGATCAGGTCCTTGACGACCGGACCGGTGGCGCCGAGCAGGCGCATGTTACGGATGGCGCGGCGCATGATGCGGCGCAGCACGTAACCGCGGCCCTCGTTGCCGGGGGTGACGCCGTCTCCGATGAGCATCACGGCGGTGCGGATGTGGTCGGTGACCACACGCAGGGAGACGTCCGACTCGTGGGCGTCGCCGTAGGCCACACCGGTCAGCTCGGTGGCCTTGTCGATGACGGCCATCGAGGTGTCGATCTCGTACATGTTCTGCACGCCCTGCAGAATCATGGCGAGCCGCTCGAGGCCGAGCCCGGTGTCGATGTTCTTGCTCGGCAGGTCCCCGAGGATCTCGAAGTCCTCCTTGCCGGTGCCCTCGCCCCGCTCGAACTGCATGAAGACGAGGTTCCAGATCTCCACGTACCGCTCGTCGTTGACGGCGGGGCCGCCCTCGACGCCGAACGCGGGGCCGCGGTCGTAGTTGATCTCGGAGCACGGACCGCAGGGGCCGGGCACGCCCATGGACCAGAAGTTGTCCTTCTTGCCCAGGCGCTGGATGCGCTCGGCGGGGACGCCCACGACCTCGCGCCAGAGCTGCTCGGCCTCGTCGTCGTCCTGGTAGACGGTGATCCACAGGCGCTCGGGGTCGAGGCCGTAACCGCCCTTGTCCTGGGGGCTGGTGAGCAGCTCCCAGGCGAGCTTAATGGCGCCTTCCTTGAAGTAGTCGCCGAAGGAGAAGTTGCCGCACATCTGGAAGAACGTGCCGTGCCGGGTGGTCTTGCCGACCTCTTCGATGTCCGGCGTGCGCACGCACTTCTGGACGCTGGTGGCGCGGTCGTAGGGCGGCTTGACCTCGCCGAGGAAGTACGGCTTGAAGGGCACCATGCCGGCGTTGACCAGCAGCAGAGTCGGGTCGTCCGCGATGAGCGACGCCGAAGGGACGACGGTGTGCCCGCGCTCCTCGAAGAAGCTCAGCCAGCGGCGGCGGATCTCGGCCGACTCCATCAGTGGTCCTCATTCCGGTTGTACGAGTACGTCGTCCTGTCGACGTACCTCGGTTCGTTGCCGTTCTCGATGGCGGTGTACCGCCTGGGCGCGGGCAGTTCACGGTCGACGGGGGCGTTCAGCCCGAGCGCGTCGTCCAGTTCGGCCTCCCGCTGGGCCATGTTGTCGCGGACGTCGAGGGCGAAGCCCACCGCGCGGTCCTTGATCCGGGTGCCCGCGTCGATCGCCTTGTTCGCCGCGGTCGCGGCGAGACTCTCGGGGGTCAGCTGCTTGAGCTTCCGGTTGACCTTGGTGGTGGCCCACACACCGGCGGCGACACCGGTGCCGAACCAGAACGTACGGCGGAACATCGCTGGATCAGTCCTTCTTCCGCTTCGTCCGCCGCGCGGCCGGGATCGTACGGCCGACGATCACGGTGCGCCGCGGCTCCTTGGCCGGGCCCGCGGGCACGTCCTCCTTGCGACCCCCGAGTGCCCTGCGCACGCCGTAACCGAACGCGGCGACCTTGACCAGTGGGCCGCCGAAGGTGGAGGCCACGGTGGTCGACAGCGCCGAGGCGTTCGAGGTGACCTCCTGGACGTCGGAGGCGATCGCGTCGACCCGGTCGATCTGGGTCTGCGCGGAGCGCACCGCCGAGGAGGCGTCGGACAGCAGCGGGACCGCCTGGTCGGTCACGTCCGCCACCAGCTTGGTGGTCGCCCTGAGCGTCTGGGCCAGCCTCGCCAGTGCGACGGCGAGGAAGGAGACCAGGATCGCCCAGAAGACGGCCACCAGGATTCCGGCCACCTCACCACCGGACACTGTGCACCCGCTCCCTGAAAGACGTGCCTGAACATCGAGAACATCGAGAAAGTCGTGCACCGAGCCTATCGCGCCGCACACGGGGCTCCGTACCGGATTACCGTCCGCCGGCCGGGAAGTCGGGCGAAGAGATTGTACGGAGTGCATACGGACCAGTACGCTCCGTGTTCCATGCGAGATCAGTGGCGCGCCTGCAGCCCACCGCCCGGCAACCTTCCGCTGGAGCTCGACGTCTTCGTGGGGCGCGCGGCGGAACTCGCCCGGCTGGCCCTGGCCCTGGAGGGCTCCCGGCTGGTGACGGTGACCGGGGCGGGCGGGGTCGGCAAGTCCCGTCTGGCGGCGCGGGCCGCGGCACGGTGCGCGCCGCGGGACGGGGTCTGGCGGGTGGACCTGGCGCCGGTACGCGATCCGGAGTTCGTCGACTACGCGGTCGTGGAGGCGCTCGGCCTGACCGACCACACGACGCGCCTGCCGCGCGAGACGCTGCTGGCGCACCTCGCCGAACGGGAGCTGCTGCTGGTCCTGGACGGGGTCGAGCACCTGGTGGACGCCTGCGGCGCGCTGACGACCGCCCTGCTGGGCCGCGTGCCGGGGCTGCGGGTGCTGGCGGTGGGCCGCAGGCCGCTGGGCGTGTCCGGGGAGCGGCTGGTCCCGCTGGCGCCGCTGGGCACCGAGGAGGCGGTGGAGCTGCTGTCGGTGCGGGCGGCGCAGCGGGACCTCGCGTGCGCGGACGCGGTGGACACCGAGACCGAGGGAGTGCTGCGGGAGCTGTGCCGGCGGCTGGACGGCATCCCACTGGCGATCGAGCTGGCCGCCGGGCGGCTGGACGCGCTGTCGCCGGGGCAGGTGCTGCGGCGGCTGGACGACCGCTTCCGGCTGCTGACCGGCGGCGACCGCACCGCGCCGCCCCGGCACCGGACGCTGCGCACCGCGATCGGCTGGAGCCACGAGCTGTGCACGCCCGGGGAGCGGCTGCTGTGGGCCCGCCTGTCGGTGTTCACGGGGTCGTTCGACCTGGAGGCCGCCGAGTACGTGTGCAGCGGCGACGGGCTGCCGGCCGACGAGGTGCTCGACGTGGTCTGCGCGCTGCTGACGCAGTCGGTGCTGACGCGCGAGGAGGCACCGGCCGGGGTCCGCTACCGGATGCTCGACACGGTGCGGGCGTACGGCGCCGGCTGGCTGGAGGCGACGGGTGACGCGGCGCGGCTGCGGCGGCGCCACCGGGACTGGTACGTGGGGCTGGCGACCTGGTGCGAGCTGGAGTGGTTCTCGCCGCGCCAGCGCGAGGTGGCCGCCCGGGTGGAGGCGGAGCTGCCGAATCTGCGCGGCGCACTCGAGTACTGCCTGGCCGACCCCGACGAGGTGCACCTGGGCCAGTACCTGGCGGGCGCCCTGTGGTTCCACTGGGTGGGCTGCGGGCGGCTGTCGGAGGGGCGGCACTGGCTGGAGCAGGCGGTACGGCTGGACGTGACGGGGCCGGCCGGGGAGCAGTCCCGGCTGAAGGCGCTGTGGGTGCTCGGCCACGTGGCGATCCTCCAGGGCGACACCGTTCCCGCGCTGGCGGCGCTCCACGAGTGCCGGGAGGAGGCCGAGCGGTCGGACAACCCGACGGCGGTGGCGTACGCGGAGCACCGCACCGGCTGTCTGGCGCTGGTCACGGACGACATGCCGCGCGCGGAGACGCTGCTGCGTTCGGCGCTGCGCCGGTACCGGCGGATCGGCGAGCTCAACACCAACGTGCTGATGGGCCAGGTGGAACTGGCGATGGCGCGGGCGTTCCAGGGCGATCTGCCGGACGCGGTGCGGCTGTGCGAGGACGTGCGTCAGGTGTGCGAGGACCACGGCGAGCGCTGGGCCCGGGGCTACGCGCTGTACGTGCTGGCGTACGCGGCCTGGAGCGAGGGCGACCCGGTGCGCGCCCGGCGGTTGCTGACCGACTGCCTGGGCGGCGCCCACCGCTTCCGGGACCAGCTGGGTTCGGTGCTGGCGGTGGAGCTGCTGGCCCTGGTCACGGTGACGGAGGGCGATGCGGCGGAGGCCGCGGTGCTGCAGGGGGCGGCGGCGCGGATGTGGCCGTCGGTGGGGCTGCCGCTGTTCGGCTCGGCGCACTACAACGCGCCGCACGAGCTGTGCGAGGCGACGGCCCGGAAGCAGCTGGGCGACGAGCGGTACGAGGAGCACGTGCGGCACGGGGCGCGGCTCGGCCGGGCTGAGGCGGTGACGCGTGCGCTGCGGCGGCGGGGGGCGGCGGCGCTGCCGGCGCCGCGCGGGTCCGGCCGGCCGGCGGCGGGTGCGCACAGCGCGAAGCCCGCCGCCTCGCCCACCCGGAGGGGCGGGGAGACGGCGGGCTGAGGTACCGCGGGGGTACTGCGTCCGGCTGGATCAGCGGGCGTAGTACTCGACGACGAGCTGCTCGTCGCAGATCACCGGGATCTCCTTGCGGTTCGGCTCGCGGTCCAGGCGGAACGCCAGGGCCTTGAGGTTCACCTGGAGGTAGCGCGGGGTCTCGCCCTCGGGGGCGAAGCCGCCCTCACGGGCGATCGTGAAGAGCGTCTTCTCCTTGGAGCGCTCGCGCACCTGCACGACGTCGTCCGGACGGACACGGAAGGACGGCTTGTCGACCTTCTGGCCGTTGACCTGGATGTGGCCGTGGACGACCATCTGGCGGGCCTGGTAGATCGTGCGGGCGATGCCCGAACGCAGGACCAGCGCGTCGAGACGGCGCTCGAGCTCGATGACCAGGGCCTCGCCGGTCTTCATGTTGGTCTTGGAGGCGCGCTCGTAGGCGCGGACGAGCTGACGCTCGCTGAGGTCGTACTGCGCGCGCAGACGCTGCTTCTCGAGCAGACGGACCTTGTAGTCCGAGTTCTGCTTGCGGCCGCGGCCGTGCTCACCCGGCGGGTAGGGGCGGGCCTCGAAGTACTTGACGGCCTTCGGCGTCAGCGCGATGCCGAGGGCACGCGACTTCTTGACCTTGGGGCGGGACTGGTTCGCCACTGTGTCTCTTTCCTAGTTTTCCGGCTTGTCAGGGTTGAGGGAGGTCGCATCCGCAGCCGGGGAATCCCGTCGGGTCCGCGAGGGACCTGCCGGGCAGCCGCTCCCCTGGTCTGGGCACATACGTGCAGCACGCGAGTGGCCCACCGACCGCTCCCGGAGCTCCGGGTGGTGGTGGGCTGCCCGCGACACCGGTCGACGGTGCGCGACGCTCCTGGAACCCGCTGGGGGTTCCGGCTGGTTGTCCCGTTCTGACTGCACGGGACTCAGCACTTCGGGCGATTCTACAGGCTGCTCAGGGCCGCTTGCGACCGAGGTGCTCCCGGGTCCACTCCACCGCGTCCGCGTACCGCGCCTCGGCACCGTGCCGGGTCGGGGTGTAGTACGTCCGCTCCTTCAGCTCGTCCGGGGCGTACTGCTGGGCGGCGATGCCCTCGGGCAGGTCGTGCGGGTACACGTAGCCCTGGCCGTGCCCGAGCTTCCCGGCGCCCTTGTAGTGGCTGTCGCGCAGATGCGCCGGGACCGGTCCGGCGTGCCCCTTGCGTACGTCTTCCAGGGCGGCGCCGATGGCGGTGGTGGCGGCGTTGGACTTGGGGGCGAGGGCCAGGGCGATGGTGGCGTGGCTGAGGGTGAGGGCGGCCTCGGGGAAGCCGATCATGGCGACGGCCTGGGCGGCGGCGACGGCGATCGGCAGCGCGTTCGGGTCGGCGAGGCCGATGTCCTCGCTGGCGGAGATCATCAGGCGGCGGGCGATGAAGCGGGGGTCCTCGCCGGCCTCGATCATCCGGGCCAGGTAGTGCAGGGCGGCATCCACGTCGGAGCCGCGGATGGACTTGATCAGGGCGCTGGCGACGTCGTAGTGCTGGTCGCCGTCGCGGTCGTACTTCACGGCCGCCCGGTCCACGGTGGACTCCAGCGTGGCCAGGGTGATCTCGGCCTCGCCCTGGTCGAGCGCGGCCCCGGCGGCGGCCTCCAGGGCGGTGAGCGCCCGGCGGGCGTCGCCGCCCGCGATGCGCAGCAGGTGGTCCTCGGTGTCCCGGGGCAGCGTGACGGCCTCCTTGAGGCCGCGTTCGTCGGTCAGGGCGCGGCGGAGCAGGCCCCGGACGTCGTCGTCGGTGAGGGGTTCGAGGGTGAGGAGGAGGGAGCGGGAGAGCAGCGGTGAGATCACCGAGAAGTACGGGTTCTCGGTGGTGGCGGCGATCAGCGTGACCCAGCGGTTCTCGACGGCGGGGAGCAGGGAGTCCTGCTGCGCCTTGCTGAAGCGGTGGATCTCGTCGAGGAAGAGGACGGTCTCCTTGCCGTACCCCCCGACGGCGCGGCGGGCGCCGTCGATGACCGCTCGGACCTCCTTGACGCCGGCGGTGATCGCCGACAGCTCCACGAACCGCTTGTTGGTGGCCTTGGAGACGACGTACGCCAGGGTCGTCTTGCCGGTGCCCGGCGGGCCCCAGAGGATCACGGAGGAGGGACCGGCGGGACCGGATGCGCCCTCTCCGACCAGTCTGCGCAGCGGTGATCCCGGCTTGAGGAGATGCTGCTGGCCGACGACCTCGTCGAGGGTGCGCGGACGCATCCGCACGGCGAGGGGACTGCCGGTCGGGTCCTTCTCCTGGCGTTCTTCTGCTGCGGCGGTGAACAGGTCGGGCTCCACGCAAGAACCCTAAAGGACCGCACCGACAGCGCGGGGCGCCGTCAGCTGGTCCAGAAGTCCCACCAGCGGGTCAGGATCATCATGCCGATGATGCCGATGTGCAGCACCGGCAGGACCCAGGTGAACTCGCCGAAGAAGCCGCGCAGCCAGTTCGGCGCGGGCAGGAAGCCCTTGCGGACGTTGAAGGACGTCACGTACCAGAACATCAGGATGGTGGCGACCCAGGCCAGGCAGCACCACAGGCACAGCGCGTTGATCCGGTACAGGGACTGGAACTGCAGCCACGTGACGAATCCGACACCGAACAGGCAGCCGGCGTTGAAGGTGAGCCAGTACCAGCGCGGGAAGCGGGCCCGGGCGAGCAGGCTCACGCCGACGCAGACGACGATGCCGTAGGTGACCAGGCCCAGCATCGGGTTGGGGAAGCCGAAGACGGCGGCCTGATCGCTCTCCATGACGCTGCCGCAAGAGACGACCGGGTTCAGGCTGCACCCGGGGGTGAACGTCGTGCCCGCGACCTTGGCCTCGAGCAGTTTGAACTTGTCGAGCGTGATGACCCACGCGGCGAGCACCCCGGCGGCACCCGTGATGACCAGCAGCAGGGCGAAGGCGCGGCTGCCGCCCTCGGTGCGCGGTGCTCCGGCGGAGGTTTCCGGCGCGGGCTCCGCCACGGTGGAGACGTCCTTCACTGTCGTCTTGCTCATCACGCCGATTCCGTCACTTGAGTCGGACCTGCTTCGGGCAGGGCCATTGTGCCGCATGGGCCTGTGCGCGCACCGTTCGCTGAACA
Source organism: Streptomyces sp. NPDC127100 (assembly GCF_042724095.1). NCBI lineage: Bacteria > Bacillati > Actinomycetota > Actinomycetes > Kitasatosporales > Streptomycetaceae > Streptomyces > Streptomyces sp. NPDC127100. The sequence goes on along the minus strand of NZ_JBHXFL010000010.1, from coordinate 53,265 downwards.
TAAGAACGCACCGGTGACGGCCCCTGGGCGTGACGTTCCGGCCGATGCCCGTTCGCCGGGGGCACACGCGTACGAAGGCGTGCGCCCCTGCGGCGTACGGGGTGCTAGCCGCGCCGCGACTCCAGCTCGGCGACGATCTCGTTGACGCCGATCGCGGTCTGCTCGCCGGACTCCATGTCCTTGAGCTGGACGACGCCTTCGGCGAGGTCGCGCTCGCCGAGGACCAGGGCGTAGCGCGCGCCGGAGCGGTTGGCCGCCTTCATCGCGGCCTTCAGGCCCTTGCCGCCGTAGGCGAAGTCTGCGGCGACGCCGTTCTTGCGCAGCTCGGTGACCTTCGCGAACAGGATCCGGCGGGCCTCCTCGCCGAGCGGGACCGCGAAGACGGAGGTGGCGGACGGGATGTCCAGTTCGATGCCCTCCGCCTCCAGGGCGAGGACGGTGCGGTCGACGCCGAGGGCCCAGCCCACGGACGGCAGGGACGGGCCGCCGATCATCTCGGACAGGCCGTCGTAGCGGCCGCCGCCGCCCACCGCGGACTGCGAGCCCAGTCCGTCGTGCACGAACTCGAAGGTGGTGCGGGTGTAGTAGTCCAGTCCGCGCACCAGCTTCGGGTCGTCCTCGTAGACGACGCCCGCCGCCGTGATCAGCTCACGGACCTCCTCGTGGTACGTCTTGCAGGCGTCGCACAGGTAGTCGCGCAGCAGCGGCGCGCCGGTGAGCTGCTTCTGCACGTCCGGGCGCTTGTCGTCCAGGACGCGCAGCGGGTTGATCTCGGCGCGGCGCAGCGTCTCCTCGTCGAGGTCGAGGCCGCGCAGGAAGTCCTGGAGCGCGGCGCGGTACACCGGCCGGCACTCCTTGTCGCCCAGGGAGTTGAGCAGGATGCGGAAGTTCTGCAGGCCGAGGGCTCGGTACGACTGGTCGGCCAGGATGATCAGTTCGGCGTCGAGCGCCGGGTCCTCGGCGCCGATCGCCTCCGCGCCGACCTGGGAGAAGTGGCGGTAGCGGCCCTTCTGGGGGCGTTCGTAGCGGTACTGCGAGCCGGAGTACCAGACCTTCACCGGCAGGTTGCCCGCCTTGTGCAGGTTGGCCTCGAGGACGGCGCGCAGCACGGGGGCGGTGGTCTCCGGGCGCAGGGCGAGCCGGTCGCCGCCCTTGGTCTCGAAGACGTACATCTCCTTGGTCACGATGTCGGTGGATTCGCCGACCCCGCGTGCGAACAGCTCGACGTTCTCGAAGCCGGGGGTCTCGATGTAGCCGTAGCCGGAGTTGCGCAGCGGAGCGGCGATCGCCTCGCGGACGGCCAGGTACTTGGCGGAGTCCGGCGGCAGCAGGTCGTACGTGCCCTTGGGGGCCTTGAAGGTGCTCACGGAAGGTCTCTCGTCACATTCCTCGTCGGGGCGCGTCGAAAGCGCCCTGGCCGGCGGCCACCTGCCGCAGATACGGGTTGGTGGCGCGCTCCTGGCCGATGGTCGTCTGGGGGCCGTGGCCGGACAGCACCACGGTCGGGTCGTCGAGCGGCAGGACCACGCGGGCGAGGGACGCCAGCATGTCGTCCATGGAGCCGCCCGGCATGTCCGTGCGTCCGATGGAGCCGGCGAACAGCAGGTCGCCCGAGAAGAGGATCGGCGGGATGTCCGCCGCCTCGGGCAGGCCGAAGGTCACCGACCCCTTGGTATGGCCCGGCGCGTGCGCGACCGTCAGCTCCATGCCCGCCAGCTCGAGCGTGGCGCCGTCGGTCAGTTCCCGGACGTCGTCCGGCTCCCCGACGGTGAGTTCGCCCATGAGCGGCATGCCGATGGTGCGGCCGATCCCCTTCTCGGGGTCGCTCATCATGTAGCGGTCGTCGGGGTGGATCCAGGCCGGCACGTCGTGCGCGCCGCACACGGGGACGACCGAGGCGACGTGGTCGATGTGACCGTGGGTGAGGACGACGGCGACGGGCTTGAGCCGATGCTTGGCGAGTGCCTCCTCGACGCCCTGCGCGGCCTGGTGGCCGGGGTCGATGATCACGCACTCCTCACCCGCGGCGGGGGCGACGAGGTAACAGTTCGTCCCCCATGCCCCGGCGGGGAACCCGGCAATGAGCACGATCGTCCTTCGTTTGTGTCGGTACGGGTGGCTTGCGGACGGGCTGCGCCCGTGGTCAGAGCCTACCGGCGGTGCCGTTTCCTCAGCGAACCCATATACGGTACGGGGCTACACGCACGCGGTCGGTTCGTCACGCGCACGCGTACCGGTCGGCACACACGACGCATGAGGAGAGAACCCGGTGGTCAGCCAGGAGCAGCGGCGGCGTCAGCTCGCCCGGGAGAAGTTCTTGCGGCAGCAGCAGCGACGTACCTCCGCCCGACGCAAGGCGCGCATGCGCAACGCGGCGATCGCCTCGGTGCTCGGCGTCATCCTGATCGGCAGCGTCGCGCTGTACACGACCGGCGTGGTCCTGGGGGACGACGACGACAAGAAGACGAACGCGAGCGCGGAGGCCACCCCGAGCGCCGCCGCGACCAGCAAGGCGCCGGACCCGTGCGACAAGCCCGCCGAGGGCAAGGTCAAGACGCAGACCTGGAAGAAGGAACCTGCGATGACCGTCGACAAGTCGGCGGAGTACACGATGAAACTGGCGACGACCTGCGGCGAGATAGACATCGCGCTGAAGGCGTCGGCGGCGCCGCACACGGTCAACTCGTTCGACTTCCTCGCGGGCAAGGGCTACTTCGACCACACGAAGTGCCACCGGCTGACCGACCAGGGCATCTTCGTGCTCCAGTGCGGCGACCCGCAGGGCACCGGGGCGGGCGGCCCCGGCTACACCCTTCCCGACGAGAACCTGAAGGACAAGGTCCTCGAGGGCAACGTGTACCCGGCGGGCACGGTGGCGATGGCCAACCAGTACAACGCGCAGACGCAGCAGGGGCGCAACACGGGGGGCAGCCAGTTCTTCCTGGTCTACCAGGACAGCCAGCTGCCGCCGGACTACACGCCGTTCGGCACGGTGTCCGAGGCGGGGATGAAGGTGCTCAAGAAGATCGCGGACGCCGGGGCCCAGGCCATGGACCCGACGACCGGGAACACCGCGCCCAACGCGACGGTCGTGATCAACAAGGCGACGGTCGCGAAATCCTGAGCCCCAACTGCGGAATTTCGGTCGCGCGGGATGCGGACAGGCCCCCCGCCGGTCGCCTATGTTGGCCGTGACGAAACTGTGGACGATGCCCGGGGGTAGCAAAGCCCTCCGCAGGCATCATGTGGAGGAGGCGCTGTGAGCAGCGACCCGTGGGGCCGCGTCGACGAGACGGGGACCGTGTACGTGCGTACGGCCGACGGCGAGAAGGTCGTCGGTTCCTGGCAGGCAGGCTCCCCCGAGGAAGCGCTGGCCTATTTCGAACGCAAGTACGAGGGCCTGGTTGTCGAGATCGGCCTCCTCGAGAAGCGGGTGAAGACCACCGACCTGTCGGCGAAGGACGCCCTGACCGCCGTCGAGCACCTGCGGGAACAGGTCGACGCGCACCACGCGGTCGGCGACCTGGACGCGCTGCGGGCGCGGCTGGACAAGCTCGTCGCCCTGGTGGACTCGCGGCGCGAGGAGCGCAAGGCACAACGGGCGAAGCAGTCCGACGAGGCGCGCGGCGCCAAGGAGGCCCTGGTCGCCGAGGCCGAGGAGCTGGCGCAGTCCGACCAGTGGCGGGCGGCCGGCGAGCGGCTGCGGTCGCTGGTGGACACCTGGAAGGGTCTGCCGCGCCTGGACCGCAAGTCCGACGACGAGCTGTGGCACCGCTTCTCGCATGCGCGCTCGGCGTTCTCCAAGCGGCGCAAGCAGCACTTCGCGCAGCTGGACGCGCAGCGCGAGGAGGCCCGCCGGACCAAGGAACGCCTGGTCGCGGAGGCCGAGGCGCTGTCGAACTCGACGGACTGGGGCCCGACGGCCGCGCGGTACCGCGACCTGATGTCCGAGTGGAAGGCCGCGGGCCGCGCGCAGCGCGAGCACGAGGACGACCTGTGGAACCGCTTCCGCGGCGCCCAAGACGTCTTCTTCGCCGCCCGCGGCTCGGTCTTCGCCGAACGGGACGCGGAGCAGGCGGACAACCTCAAGCTCAAGGAGGAGCTCGCCGAGGAGGCCGAGAGGATCCTGCCGGTCACGGACCTCAAGGCGGCCCGTGCCGCGTTCCGCTCGGTCAACGAGCGCTGGGAGGCCATCGGCCACGTGCCGCGCGACGCCCGGCCGAAGGTCGAGGGCCGGATGCACGCCGTGGAGCGGGCGATCCAGGAGGCCGAGGAGTCGGAGTGGCGCCGGACCAACCCGGAGGCACGCGCGCGTGCCGAGGGTCTGACCGGCCAGCTCCAGGCCGCCGTGGACAAGCTTCGTTCCCAGATCGAGCAGGCGCGCGCCCAGGGCAACGACGCGAAGGCCGACAAGCTCCAGCGGGAGCTGGACGGCCGGCAGGCGCTGCTGGACCAGGCCCTGAAGGGTCTGCAGGAGTTCGGCGGCTGAGATCCGCCCGGGCACACACGAGAAGGGCTCCCGTACACCGCGTACGGGAGCCCTTCTCGTATCCGCCCGTGCGGGCCGCTACGACGGCCTGCGGGCCGACGTCACCCGGTAGACGTCGTACACGCCCTCGACGCCCCGCACGGCCTTCAGGACGTGCCCGAGGTGCTTCGGGTCGCCCATCTCGAAGGTGAAGCGCGAGGTGGCGACGCGGTCGCGGGAGGTCTGCACGGCCGCGGAGAGGATGTTGACGTGCTGGTCGGACAGCACGCGCGTGACGTCCGACAGCAGCCGGGAGCGGTCCAGGGCCTCGACCTGGATGGCGACCAGGAAGACCGAGGACTGGGTGGGCGCCCACTCGACGTCGAGGATGCGCTCGGGCTCGCGGGACAGCGAGTCCACGTTCACGCAGTCGCTGCGGTGGACCGATACGCCGCTGCCTCGGGTGACGAAGCCGATGATCGGGTCGCCGGGGACGGGCGTGCAGCAGCGGGCCAGCTTGACCCACACGTCCTCGACGCCCTTGACGACGACGCCCGGGTCGGCGTTGGTGCGGCGCTTGCGGCCGCGGCCGCGCGACGGCGGCACCGACTCGTCGATCTCCTCGGTGGCGGCCTCCTCGCCGCCGAGCGCCTGCACCAGCTTCTGCACGATGTTCTGCGCGGAGACATGGCCCTCGCCGATCGCCGCGTACAGCGCGGAGATGTCCGAGTAGCGCATCTCGTGCGCCAGCGTGACCAGGGAGTCGCCGGTCAGGATGCGCTGGATCGGCAGGTTCTGCTTGCGCATGGCGCGGACGATGGCGTCCTTGCCCTGCTCGATCGCCTCGTCGCGGCGTTCCTTGGAGAACCACGCGCGGATCTTGTTGCGGGCGCGCGGCGACTTCACGAAGCCGAGCCAGTCCCGGGACGGGCCGGCGCCCGCCGCCTTGGAGGTGAAGACCTCCACCAGGTCGCCGTTGTCCAGGGTGGACTCCAGCGGGACGAGGCGGCCGTTGACCCGGGCCCCTATGGTGCGGTGGCCGACCTCGGTGTGGACGGCGTAGGCGAAGTCCACCGGCGTCGCCCCGGCCGGGAGCGCTATGACGTCGCCCTTGGGCGTGAAGACGAAGACCTCGTTGCGGGAGAGGTCGAAGCGCAGGGACTCCAGGAACTCGCCGGGGTCCTCGGTCTCCTTCTGCCAGTCCAGCAGCTGCCGCAGCCACGCCATGTCGTTGATGGCGTCCTTGTCCTTGCCGGCCGACTTCGGCACGTCGGTGCGGACCTTGGAGGCCCCGGCGACGGCCTCCTGCTTGTACTTCCAGTGCGCGGCGATGCCGTACTCGGCGCGGCGGTGCATGTCGAAGGTGCGGATCTGCAGCTCGACGGGCTTGCCGTTGGGCCCGATGACCGTCGTGTGCAGCGACTGGTACATGTTGAACTTGGGCATCGCGATGTAGTCCTTGAACCGCCCCGGAACCGGGTTCCAGCGGGCGTGGACCGTGCCCAGCGCCGCGTAGCAGTCGCGGACGGTGTCCACGAGGACGCGGATGCCCACCAGGTCGTAGATCTCCGCGAAGTCACGGCCGCGGACGATCATCTTCTGGTAGACGCTGTAGTAGTGCTTGGGGCGGCCGGTGACGGTCGCCTTGATGCGGGCCGCACGCAGGTCCTGCTGCACCTCGTCGGTGACGATGGCGAGGTACTCGTCGCGCTTGGGGGCGCGCTCGGCGACCAGCCGGACGATCTCGTCGTACATCTTGGGATAGAGGATCGCGAAGGCGAGGTCCTCTAGCTCCCACTTGATGGTGTTCATGCCCAGGCGGTGGGCGAGCGGCGCGTAGATCTCCAGGGTCTCGCGCGCCTTCTTCTCCTGCTTCTCGCGCTTGAGGTAACGCATGGTGCGCATGTTGTGCAGACGGTCGGCGAGCTTGATCACCAGGACGCGGGGGTCCTTGGCCATCGCGACGACCATCTTGCGCACGGTCTCGGCCTGCGCGGCCTCGCCGAACTTGACCTTGTCGAGCTTGGTGACACCGTCGACGAGCAGGGCGACGACGTCGCCGAAGTCGCGGCGCAGGTCCTCCAGGCCGTACTCGGTGTCCTCGACCGTGTCGTGCAGCAGCCCGGCCATCAGCGTGGCCGGATCCATGCCCAGCTCGGCGAGGATCGTGGTGACGGCGAGCGGATGCGTGATGTACGGGTCGCCGCTCTTGCGCTTCTGGCCGCGGTGCCAGCGCTCGGCCACCTGGTAGGCGCGCTCGATCTGGCGCAGCGTCGCCGTCTCGATCTTGGGGTCGTTGCCGCGCACTATCCGCAGCAGCGGCTCCAGGACCGGGTTGTACGGGTTCGCGCGCTGCACACCGAGGCGGGCCAGGCGGGCGCGGACGCGGTTGGAGGAGCCGGTGCGGGCGGGCTGCCCCGCGGGCGTGCGCACCACCGGCGCGTTCCGGGGAGGCTCGGGCGGCAGCGGCTTGGGACGCGACTGCTGTTCGGCGGGCTTGTCGACCGGCGCGGACGCGGCGTGCTGGATCGGCCCCCGCGTGTCGTTCTTCGCCTGGGGCGCGCTCGGCGCGGGCTTCGCCGCGGGCGCCGAGGCGGACTCGGGCTTTGCGGCGGTCAGTGGCTGGGCCTCGTCTGGCAAGAGGACTCCTCGTGCGCGATCCGGGTCCCCCGGTCAGGCTCCGGAAACCCCATGGTAGCGATCCCGCGTCCCAGGATCGCCTTCAGGCCGGGTGACGGCCGTCGACAGGAGAAACGCCGGAGGCGGGCGCCGGATTCCTCCGGCGCCCGCCTCCCCCCGCGGCACGGGCCGCGTCAGACGGTGAGCAGCGCTTCCAGCGGGGCACCGGCCAGAGCGGGCTCCAGCCGGGCACGCCCGTCGAGGAAGCCCAGCTCCATCAGCACGGCCAGGCCCACGACCTGCGCGCCGGCCCGGCGGATGAGCTGGACGGAGGCCTCGGCGGTGCCTCCGGTGGCGAGGACGTCGTCGACGATCAGTACGCGGTCGTCGGCGGCCAGGTCCTCGGCGTGCACCTCGATCTCGGCCGACCCGTACTCCAGGTCGTAGGACTGGCCGAGGGTGGCTCCCGGGAGCTTGCCCGCCTTGCGCACGGGGACGAAGCCGAGGCCTGAGCGCAGGGCGACCGGGGCGCCGAGGATGAAGCCCCGGGCCTCCAGCCCGACGACCTTGGTGGCGCCGGTGCGCGCGGCGACCTCGGCGAGGGCGTCGGTGAGCGCGGTGAACGCCGCCGGGTCCGCCAGGAGCGGGGTGATGTCCTTGAACATCACGCCCGGCTCCGGGTAGTCGGGCACGTCCCGGATGCGGCTGAGCAGCAGCGCCGGGACGTCTGCGAGCCCGGTCATCGGCGCTTCCCCGAGGGTCGGCCGCGGCCCCGGTTGCGGGACGCGGGCTGGTTGCGGGGGCCGACCACCGCGGGCGCGGCGTCCTCCGGCTCGTCGTCGGCGTACGGCCCGTCGGTGACGGCTTCCTCCGCCGGCTCCCCCGTGGCCCCGCCCTGGGCTCGCTTGGCGAGGACGCGCTTCTTCAGGGACTTCATCCGCGGCTCGGCCTCCTTGAGGTCGGCGACCAGCGGCGTGGCGATGAAGATCGAGGAGTACGCACCGGCCGCGAGGCCCACGAACAGCGACAGCGAGATGTCGTTGAGCATGCCGGCGCCGAGGACACCGCCGCCGATGAACAGCAGGCCGCCCACCGGGAGCAGCGCGACCACCGTGGTGTTGATGGAGCGGACCAGGGTGCTGTTGATCGAGCGGTTGGCGATCTCGCTGTAGGTCCAGCGGGACTGCTTGGTGATGTCCTTCGTCTGCTCCTTGAGGCTGTCGAAGACGACGACCGTGTCGTAGAGCGAGTAACCGAGGATCGTGAGCAGACCGATCACCGTGCCCGGCGTGACCTCGAAGCCGACGAGGGCGTAGATGCCGGTGGTGATCGTGATGTCGTGGATCAGCGCGACGAACGCGGCGAGCGCCATGCGCCACTCGAACGCGATCGCCAGGTAGATCACGACCAGGACCATGAAGATCGCGAGGCCCTGCCAGGCCTTGTTGGCGATCTGGTCGCCCCAGCTGGGGCCGACCAGGTCGGCGTTGATCTTCTCGGAGTCGACCTTCAGGTCCTTGGAGAGGTCGTCCTTGATCTGGTCGGACTTGCCGGTGTCGATGCCCGCGATCTGGATGCGCAGGCTGCCGTCGCCGAGCTTCTGGACGATCGCGTCGTGGCCGGACGCCTCCTCCGCGTACGTCTCCGCCTGGGACACCGAGGCGCTCATGTTCTTGGGCGTGGTGAAGACCGCACCGCCCTGGAACTCGATGCCCATGTGCAGGCCGCGCACCGCCAGGCCGACGATCGCCGTGATGGTGATCAGGATGGAGATGCCGTACCAGATCTTGCGGTTCTTGATGAAGTCGTAGCCGACCTCGCCATGGTGCAGCCGGGCGCCGAGCTTGCCGAGCTTCGACATCTCTCACGCCTCCTTCGGGTCGACAGGGCCGGCGGACGGACGGCGGGTGCGGCGGAGCGGCGGCTTGGCACCCAGGCTCTTCGGATCGAGGCCGGACCACTTGTGGCCGCTCGCGAAGAACTTGCGGCGGGCCATCAGCGTGAGCAGCGGCTTGGTGAAGAGGAACACCACCACCACGTCGAGCAGGGTGGTCAGACCCAGGGTGAACGCGAAGCCCTGGACCTTGCCGACGGTGACGATGAAGAGCACCGCCGCGGCGAGGAACGACACGAAGTCGGAGACCAGGATGGTGCGCCGGGCGCGCGGCCAGCCGCGCTCGACCGCGGGACGCAGCGAGCGGCCCTCGCGGATCTCGTCGCGGACGCGTTCGAAGTACACGATGAACGAGTCCGCCGTGATGCCGATGGCGACGATGGCTCCGCAGACGGCCGGCAGGTTCAGCGCGAAGCCGATGGTCGGGCCGAGCAGCGCCATGATCACGTACGTCAGGCCCGCGGACACCAGCAGCGAGGCCACGGCGATGAACGACAGGCCGCGGTAGTACAGCAGCAGGTAGAGGACGACCAGCGCGAGGCCGATCGCGCCGGCGATCAGACCGGCCTTCAGCTGCTCACCGCCGAGTGCGGCGGTGACGGTGGTGACGCTGTCCTCCTTGAAGCTCAGCGGCAGGGCACCGTAGGACAGCATGTTGGCGAGGCTCTGGGCCTCCTCCTGGTCGAAGCTGCCGGAGATCTCCGCGTTGCCGCCGGTCAGGGCCTGGCTGACGTAGGGGTCGGAGACGACCTCGTTGTCCAGGACGATGGCGAACTGGTTCTGCGGGGACTGGTTCTGGGCCAGCTTGCCGGTGATGTCCGCGAACTTCTTGGAGCCGGAGTTCGTGAACTTCATGGTGACGGTCCAGCCGGCGGCGGTCTGCGTGTTGAAGACCGCCTTGGCCTCGTCCACGTCGGTGCCGTCGACCGCGGCGGGGCCGAGGACGTACTTCTGCCACTGGCCCTGCGAGTTCTGGCCGCAGGCCAACGTCGAGTCGCCGGGCTTGGCGCCGTTGCCGGCCTTGGCGCGGTCCGCCTTCTTCGTGCAGTCCAGAGCCGCGTACTGGGCCTGGAGCTTGGCGGTGGCGTCGTCGCCGGAGGCGCTGGCGCTCGGGGACGGGGAGGCGTCACCGGTGGCCTTGCCGGAGGCGGACGGGCTGGGGTCGGCCTTCAGGGCGTCGGTGACCGCGCGGCCCTGGGTGGTGGCACTGGCCGAGGCGGAGCCGGACGGCGACGAGCTCGCCTTCTCTCCGTCGGTCGCCTTGTCGGTGGCCTTGTCGGTCGCCTTGTCCGAGGCACCGGAGGCGCTCGGCGAGGGGCTGTCCGTGGCGGCGGCACCGGAGAGTTCGGTGGCGAGGACCGGGCGGAAGTAGAGCTTGGCGGTGGTGCCGACCTGCGCCCGTGCTTCCTTGGAGTTCGTACCCTTGGGGATGTTGACGATGATGTTGCGGTCGCCCTGGGTCTGAACCTCGGCCTCGGAGACACCCAGACCGTTGACACGGTTGTTCATGATGTCAACGGCGGTGTCCATGTTCGTCTTGTTGATCGCGGACTCCTGGCCGGGTTCCGAGACCGCCCTGAGGGTGATGCTCGTGCCGCCGGCCAGGTCGATCCCGAGACGCGGAGTTGTGTGTCCGGAGGCGAACATGCCTCCCGTGAGCGCCGCGATGACGATCACGATCAGGGCCAGCGAGCGCCCGGGCTTGCTCTGAGCGCTCGCGGTCTTTCCCTTTTTAGGTGCTACCACCTGTTCGTACTCCCTCTCGAGCCGCGTCACGCCGGGACGGCGAACCGGCGGCCATCACATGGTGTGGGGATCCGCGCGACGCGCGGGGTGCACGGTCCGCGCACCCCGGGGCGCGGCTACTTCGCCTCGGAACCGCCGTCGGACTTCTTCGGCTGCTCGTCCGCCTTCGCCTCGGCGGGCGCGGCGTCGACCGTCGGCTCGTCGGCCGCGTCCTTCTTGCCGAGGTCGACGGACTTGTCGTCGGCGTCGGCGGCGGCCGGGGCGTCGGTCTCGGTGAGGGAGGAGGCGTCGTCCGGAACGACGTCGGCGTCGGACTTCAGGTCGTGCTCGATGCCGTGCACGATGCGGTTGTACTCGTCGTCGGTGAGGACGGCACCGATGGAGTTCTTGGCGAAGAGCAGCTCGACGCCCGGACCGGCGTCGAGGAGGACCGTGTCCTCGCTGACCTCCTTGACCGTGGCGTACATGCCCCCGATGGTGCGGACACCGGAACCGGGCTGCATCTGGTTCCGCATGTCGGCGGCCTGCTGCTGCTTCTTCTTCGCCGACCGGGTCATCAGGAACATGGCCCCGATGAGCACGATGAACGGGAGGAGGGTCACGAGACTCACGGGTCGGTACTTCCTTCACACGACCGCGAAGATGAGCGGCCTGATGGTTGGGGGTGTGTGCGCCACCGGCAGGGGCGGCATCGGCGGAGTCTAAGCGAGTCCGCGCGCATGGAACAACGCTCAGCATGGCACCGGGGTTCCTGCTCCGGCGAATGTCGTGGTCGCGACGGGGGTGTCACGCCCCGAACAGGTCCTGTTGTCCCTTTCCGGACTGCTGCGCACGCGGCGGGGTGAGGCCGAGGTGCGCCCATGCCGCCGGGGTCGCGACCCGTCCGCGCGGGGTGCGGGCCAGCAGGCCCTCCCGCACGAGGAAGGGTTCGGCGACCTCTTCCACTGTCTCACGCTCCTCCCCCACGGCGACGGCGAGCGTGGAGAGGCCGACCGGGCCGCCGCCGAACAGCTTGAGCAGTGCCTCCAGCACGGCCCGGTCGAGGCGGTCCAGGCCTCGGGCGTCCACCTCGTAGACCGCGAGAGCGGCCGCGGCGATCTCCTGGGTGATCAGACCGTCGGCCTTGACCTGGGCGTAGTCGCGGACGCGGCGCAGCAGGCGGTTGGCGATGCGGGGGGTGCCGCGGGAGCGGCCGGCGATCTCGGCGGCGCCGGCGGTGTCGATGCCGACGTCGAGCAGGCCGGCGGAGCGGTGGACGACCCGTTCCAGCTCGGCCGGTCCGTAGAACTCCATGTGCGCGGTGAAGCCGAAGCGGTCGCGCAGCGGGGGCGGCAGCAGTCCCGCCCGCGTGGTGGCGCCGACCAGGGTGAACGGGGGCAGCTCGAGCGGGATGGCGGTGGCGCCCGGGCCCTTGCCGACGATGACGTCGACGCGGAAGTCCTCCATCGCCATGTAGAGCATCTCCTCGGCAGGCCGGGACATGCGGTGGATCTCGTCCAGGAAGAGGACCTCGCCCTCCTGGAGGGAGGAGAGGATCGCGGCGAGGTCTCCGGCGTGCTGGATGGCGGGGCCGGAGGTGATGCGGATCGGGGCGCCCATCTCGGCCGCGATGATCATGGAGAGGGTGGTCTTGCCGAGGCCGGGGGCGCCGGAGAGCAGGACGTGGTCGGCGGTGGCCCCGCGGGCGCGTGCGGCGCGCAGCACGAGGTCGAGCTGTTCGCGGACCTTCTCCTGGCCGATGAACTCGCCCAGGTCCTTGGGGCGCAGGGCCGCCTCCACGGCCTGGTCCTCGCCGTCGGCGACCGAGTCCACCAGGCGTTCGCCCGCGGCCTCGGTGTCGGTCGTGTCGTCCCAGTTCATGAGGTGTGCCTCGGCTCTCGCTACGGACTATCGGGCGCGGTTCAGTGTCTGCAGGGCGGCCTTGAGCAGCTGCCCCACCTGGGGCGTGCCCGCGGCGGCCTCCGCCTGGGGGGCCACGGCGGACACGGCCTCGTCGGCCTCCCGGGTCGCGTACCCGAGGCCGATCAGGGCGGCGTGCAGCTGGTCGCGCCAGCCGGGGCCGGCCGGGGCGCCGACGGCGGGGGCACCGACCGGTTCGCCGAGGCGGTCCTTCAGTTCCAGCAGGAGCTTCTGGGCGCCCTTCTTGCCGATGCCCGGAACGGCGGTCAGGGCCTTCTCGTCCCCGGTGGAGACGGCTCTGCGCAGGGCGTCGGGGCTGTGCACGGCGAGCATGGCCTGCGCCAGGCGGGGGCCGACGCCGCTGGCGGTCTGGAGCAGCTCGAAGACCTGGCGTTCGTCGTCGTCGGCGAAGCCGTACAGCGTCAGGGAGTCCTCGCGGACGACGAGGGAGGTGGCGAGCTTGGCGGGCTTGCCGACGCGGAGGGCGGAGAGCGTGTTCGGCGTGCACTGGACGGCCATGCCGACACCGCCGACCTCGACCACCGCGGTGTCGGGGGCGAGGGCGGCGACCGTGCCGCTGACGAAGGCGATCATGCCGTGTGGCCTTTCGGTGCGTGCGGGGCTTTCGGGGTGCGCGGGCCTCCCGGCGCCCGGAGGGTGCGGGAGGCGTGCTGGGCGGCGGCCTGCTGGAGCCGGTTCTGCGCGGGGGCGCGCCAGATGTGGCAGATGGCGAGGGCGAGCGCGTCGGCGGCGTCGGCGGGCTTCGGGGGCGCGGCCAGCCGCAGCAGGCGGGTGACCATGGCGCCCACCTGGGCCTTGTCGGCGCGTCCGCTGCCGGTGACGGCGGCCTTGACCTCGCTGGGGGTGTGCAGCGCGACGGGGATGCCGCGACGGGAGGCGCACAGGATGGCGACGGCGCTGGCCTGGGCGGTGCCCATCACGGTGCGGACGTTGTGCTGGCTGAAGACGCGCTCCACGGCGACGAACTCCGGCCGGTGCTCGTCCAGCCACTGCTCTATGCCCTGCTCGACGGCGACGAGGCGGTGGCCGAGGTCGGCGTCGGCGGAGGTGCGGACGACGCCGACGCCGATCATGGTCAGCGGCCTGCCCGCGACGCCCTCGACGACACCGACGCCGCAGCGGGTCAGCCCCGGGTCCACCCCCAGTACACGCACGCCCACGCCCTCCCGTCGATCACCTGTTTGTGCAGGCTATCGGGTACCACCGACAACGGCGGCGGGCCGGGGGACGTGTCCCTCCGGCCCGCCGGACCGCCGTCGCGTGTGCGGACGCTACGCGTCGACCTTCTCCATGACCTCGTCGCTGACGTCGAAGTTGGCGAAGACGTTCTGCACGTCGTCGCTGTCCTCGAGGGCGTCGATCAGCTTGAAGATCTTCCGGGCACCGTCCTCGTCCAGCTCGACCTGCATGGTCGGGACGAAGTTGGCGTCGGCGGACTCGTAGTCGATGCCGGCGTCCTGGAGGGCGGTGCGGACCGCGACCAGGTCGGTGGCCTCGCTGATGACCTCGAAGGTCTCGCCGAGGTCGTTGACCTCCTCGGCGCCCGCGTCCAGGACGGCGCCGAGCACGTCGTCCTCGCCCAGCTCGCCCTTGGGGACGATGACGACGCCCTTGCGGTTGAACAGGTACGACACCGATCCCGGGTCGGCCATGGAGCCGCCGTTGCGGGTCATGGCGACGCGGACGTCGGAGGCGGCGCGGTTGCGGTTGTCGGTGAGGCACTCGATGAGCACCGCGACACCGTTGGGGCCGTAGCCCTCGTACATGATCGTCTCGTAGTCGGCGCCACCGGCCTCCAGGCCGCCGCCGCGCTTGACCGCGGAGTCGATGTTCTTGTTCGGGACCGACTGCTTCTTCGCCTTCTGGATGGCGTCGTACAGCGTCGGGTTGCCCTCGATGTCGACGCCGCCCATGCGCGCCGCGACCTCGATGTTCTTGATCAGCTTCGCGAAGAGCTTGCCGCGCTTGGCGTCGATCACGGCCTTCTTGTGCTTCGTCGTAGCCCATTTAGAGTGGCCGGACATCTGCCTGTCTCCTTCGCGTAACCCATCTCTGCAACGAACGCAGGAATCCTACAAGGACTCCGCCGCCCGGTTCGCGCGCACCATGTCGGCGAAGAGGCGGTGGACGCGGTGGTCGCCGGTCAGCTCCGGGTGGAACGACGTGGCCAGCGCGTTGCCCTGGCGGACCGCGACGATGTGGCCCTCGTGCTCGGCGAGCACCTCGGCCGCGGCGCCCACGGACTCGACCCAGGGGGCGCGGATGAAGACGCCCTCGACGGGATCGCCCCCGACGCCCGCGATGTCGACGGCCGCCTCGAAGGACTCGTTCTGCCGTCCGAAGGCGTTGCGGCGCACGATCATGTCGATGCCGCCGACCGTCTCCTGTCCGGAGCGGGGGTCGAGGATCTTGTCGGCCAGCAGGATCATGCCGGCGCAGGTGCCGTAGACGGGCAGGCCCGCGCGGACGCGTGCGCGCAGCGGCTCCATCACGCCGAAGAGGACGGCCAGTTTGGAGATGGTGGTGGACTCACCGCCGGGCAGCACGAGGCCGTCGACCTCGGCGAGTTCCTCGGGGCGCCTGACCGGCCTGGCCACGGCATCGGCCGCGGCCAGGGCGACGAGGTGCTCCCGTACGTCGCCCTGGAGGGCCAGGACTCCGATGACGGGGGTGTCACTCATGGGTCCTGTGCCCTACCAGCCGCGGTTGGCGTAGCGCTCGGTCTCGGGGAGGGTGTCGCAGTTGATGCCGACCATGGCCTCGCCGAGGTTGCGGGACGCGTCCGCGATGATCTTCGGGTCGTCGTAGAAGGTGGTCGCCTTCACGATGGCGGCGGCGCGCTTGGCCGGATCGCCGGACTTGAAGATGCCGGAGCCGACGAAGACGCCCTCGGCGCCGAGCTGGCGCATCAGCGCGGCGTCGGCGGGGGTGGCCACACCGCCGGCGGAGAACAGGACGACCGGGAGCTTGCCCAGCTCGGCGACCTCGCGGACCAGCTCGTACGGGGCGCGCAGCTCCTTGGCGGCGGCGTACAGCTCGTTGTTGTCGTAGCCGCGCAGGCGGGCGATCTCGTTCTTGATCTGGCGCAGGTGGCGGACGGCCTCGACGACGTTGCCGGTGCCGGCCTCGCCCTTGGAGCGGATCATGGCCGCGCCCTCGGCGATGCGGCGCAGGGCCTCGCCGAGGTTGGTGGCACCGCAGACGAACGGCGTCGTGAAGGCGAACTTGTCGCTGTGGTTGACCTCGTCGGCCGGGGTGAGGACCTCGGACTCGTCGATGTAGTCGACGCCGAGGGACTGCAGGACCTGGGCCTCGACGAAGTGGCCGATGCGGGACTTGGCCATCACCGGGATGGAGACGGCGTCGATGATGCCCTCGATCATGTCCGGGTCGGACATGCGGGCCACGCCGCCGTCCTTGCGGATGTCGGCCGGCACCCGCTCCAGGGCCATGACCGCGACGGCGCCCGCGTCCTCGGCGATCTTCGCCTGCTCCGGCGTGACGACATCCATGATCACGCCGCCCTTGAGCTGCTCGGCCATGCCGCGCTTCACACGGGCGGTGCCGGTCTCGGGGGCCTGGTTTTCGGAGAGCGTGCTGGACACGGATACCTCGCTGAAGGGAAAAGGGGGTGTTTCTGCAGCACTGAGGTAACGCGAACGGACCAGGCCACAGCAAGGGCCAATGGACAGTCGGTGGATCCTTTTGCGGGCGAAGGGCCGGGACGCGGGCAGGAGCTGTCGTCCGGATCGGCCGGGTCGGGGAGCCGGTGCGGCCCCGCGACGCCGGCGTGAACCGGACGACGGGGCCCTAGGGCCTGTCGTTTGGATCATGCCGGCCCGAGCGGGACGCGCCGTCCGTCACAGCCGGCCTGATCCAAACGACAGACCCTAGGCGGCCCGGTCCACCAGCGCCGCCGGCGGCTCGTCGTCCATCTCGAAGGCCAGCGGGAAGGGGGCGTGTCCGGCCAGCCGGAACCAGCGCACCTTGCGGTGTTCGCGCAGGCGCCGGGCGGCGCCCACGGCGTCGTTGTGGAAGCGCCGGGCCATCGGCACCCGGCGGACCGCCTCGGTCAGTTCGCGGGCGGCCTCCTCTCCCCCGGGTGCCTCGCGCACGGCCTCCACCTGCCGGACGTCCTCGAACACCACCCGCAGGGCCTGGCTCAGCTCGCTCTCGGCGACCTCGCGCTGTTCCTCCTCCGACTGCCGGGCGGCATGCGCGGCCTCGTACAGGACGATCGAGGCGGCCGGGTCGAGCACGCCCGAGGTGGCCAGCTCCTGGGCCACGGAGGCCCGGCGCAGCAGCTGTGCGTCGAGCGCGGCACGGGCGGCGTCGATGCGGGCGTGCAGGCGGTCCAGCCGGCCCGCCGTCCAGCTCAGATACAGGCCGATCGCGACGAGGACGGCCAGGATCCAGATGAGGGTTGCAGTCACGGGCGGCAACCCTACGGGAGCGCTCCGCCGGGCCGGGCGGGTGCCTGGTGCCGGGCGTCACCGCGGGGCCGCGCCTCCCGGGACGCCCTCCGGCCATGACGGCCTCGCCCTCACACGCCGGTCGGGGTGCACGACCGGCGCCGGCTCCCGGACCGTCCGGTCGCGGACCTCAGTCCTTCGCCGCCAGGCCGAACCGCGCGCGCAGGCCCGTCGCCCGCTCGTCCGCCGCCACCGCGGCCGCTCCGGCCGTCACCGTCTCGTAGACGGACAGGATGTCCGCGCCGACCGTCGACCAGTCGAAGCGCCGTACGTGCGCGCTGCCCCGCTCCCGCAGCCCGGCCCGGCGCTCCGGGTCGGCCAGCAGCCGTACCGCCGCGTCGGCCAGCGCGTCGGCGTCCTCGTTGGCGAACAGCTCGCCGGCCGCCCCCTGGTCGAGGACCTGGGCGAAGGCGTCCAGGTCGGAGGCGAGCACGGGAGCGCCCGCCGACATGGCCTCGACGAGGATGATGCCGAAGCTCTCGCCGCCCGTGTTGGGCGCCACGTACAGGTCGACGCTGCGCAGGAGACGCGCCTTGTCCTCGTCGCTGACCATGCCGAGGAACTCCACCCGGGAGCGCAGCTCGGCGGGCAGGGACGCCACGGCCTCCTTCTCGTCGCCGCGTCCGGCGACCAGCAGCCGGGTCTCCGGACGTGCCGCGAGGATCTTGGGCAGGGCCCGCATCAGCACCGGCAGGCCCTTGCGGGGCTCGTCGATGCGCCCGATGAAGCCGATCGTGCCGCCCTGCCACTCGGGCTTCGGCTCCGCCCCGGCGAAGAAGCCGACGTCGACGCCGTTCGGGATCACGACCGCGTCCCCGCCCAGGTGCTCGACGAGTGTGCGGCGGGCGTACTCGCTCACCGCGATCCGGGCGCTGATCTTCTCCAGGGCGGCCTGGAGGATCGCGTAGGCGGCGATCATCGCCCGCGAGCGCGGGTTGGAGGTGTGGAAGGTGGCCACGATCGGGCCCTGCGCCGCCCAGCAGGTCAGCAGGCCCAGCGACGGCGAGGTCGGCTCGTGGATGTGGATGACGTCGAAGGCGCCCTCGTGCAGCCAGCGCCGGACCCGGGCCGCCGACAGGAAGCCGAAGTTCAGGCGGGCCACCGAGCCGTTGTACGGCACCGGCACCGCGCGCCCGGCCGAGACGACGTACGGGGGCAGCGGGGTGTCGTCGTCGGCGGGCGCGAGGACGGACACCTCGTGGCCGAGGCGGATGAAGTACTCGGCGAGGTCGCGGATGTGGAACTGGACGCCGCCCGGCACGTCCCAGGAGTACGGGCAGACGATGCCGATCCTCACGAGGCGTCCCGCTCGCCGGGGGCGGGTGCCTTGGCCGGGTCCAGGTCCCTCAGCCACAGCCGCTGCAGCATGTGCCAGTCCTCCGGGTGGTCGGCGATCCCCGTGGCGAAGGCGTCGGCCAGCGCCTGGGTCATGACGGACGTCTTCTCGCGCCGGGTACCCGACTCGGGCACGGGGACCGGCGCGTGGACCCGGCCCCGCATGACCGGCGAGTCGTCGTACCAGAGCGTCACCGGCAGCAGCCGCGCACCGGTCTGCTGGGCGAGCAGGGCGGGCCCGGCCGGCATGCGGGCCGTCTCGCCGAAGAAGCCGACCTCCACGCCGGAGGCGGACAGGTCGCGGTCGGCGACCAGGCAGACCAGGCCACCGTCGCGCAGCCGCCGGGCGAGCGTGCCGAAGGCCGTTCCGCCGCTGTGCGGCAGGACCTCCATGCCGAGGCCCTCCCGGTAGGCGACGAAGCGGTCGTAGAGCGTCTCCGGCCTGAGGCGCTCGGCGACGGTCGTGAACGGGATGCCCAGCCGGGTGGTGACCCAGGCGCCGGCGAGGTCCCAGTTGGCCAGGTGCGGCAGGGCGAGTATCACGCCCCTGCCGGCGTCCATGCCCTCGGTCAGGTGGTGCAGGTCCTTCGGGTCGAAGCCCTCCCTGACGCGCTCGGCGCTCCAGGCGGGGAGCCGGAAGGACTCCATCCAGTACCGCAGGTACGAGCGCATGCCCGCGCGCGAGAGCTCGGCGAGCCGCTCCGGGGTCGCGTCGGGCACCACGCGTGCGTAGTTGCCCTCCAGCCGCCGTACGCCCGTGCCGCGCCGCTTCCAGGCGAGGTCCGCGACCGTGCGGCCGAGGCGCACCGCGACCGGCTCGGGGAGCTTCTTGACGGTGCTCCAGCCTGCGCCGTACAGGGCGTCGGACAGCCGCTCGCGAGCGCTCACTTCGCCGCCTCGGTGCCCTGGTTCTCCTGCGCGGCGGCCTCCGCCTCCGCGGACTCCCGGCGGACCGTGACGACGCGCTGGACCAGCGTGACGAGGCTGCCGACGGCGACGATCCACAGGGCGATCGGCAGCAGGTACTGGATACCGGGCACGCCGAACTTGTGCAGTCCCGCGAAACCGGCCGCGACCAGCGAGATCACGAGGCGCTCGGCGCGCTCGACCAGCCCGTTGACGGCGACCGGCAGACCGATCGACTCGCCGCGCGCCTTGGTGTACGACACCACCTGGCCGCTGGCCAGGCAGAAGATCGACACGGCGCACAGCACGTTGTCGTCGCCGCCGCCCGCGTACCAGAGGGCGAAGCCGCCGAAGATCGCGCCGTCGGCGACCCGGTCCAGGGTGGAGTCCAGGAAGGCGCCCCAGCGGCTGGAGCGGCCGAGCTGGCGTGCCATGTTGCCGTCGACGAGGTCGGAGAACACGAACAGCGTGATCACGACCGTGCCCCAGAAGAACTCGCCCATGGGGTAGAAGACCAGCGCACCCGCGACCACCCCGGCGGTGCCGATCAGCGTGACCGTGTCCGGGCTGACGCCCCTGCGGATGAGAAACGCGGCGAACGGTGTGAGGACACGCGTAAAAAATGCACGCGCGTACTTGTTCAGCATGGCCTTCCCGACGGTCGGTGTGGCCGCGCGGCCCTTGCTGGCCACCGGCTGGCCCATCGTAGTCACGCGCGCGCATGCGCGGCGGACGGGCACCCGGACCCGTTCTCCGCCGCCGGCGGGGCCGGGCTCCGTCCGTCGTATGGACGCGGCGTGACGGGAGTGGGAATCTCGAAGGACCGCGGGCGTCGCCGGAGCCGCCAGTGCACGCGGTCCCCGCGCGTCCGCGCCCACAACGACCTCACCGTGCACGGGAGGCAAGGACATGGGCGACAAGGCACATACCCACCCCGGGGCCGCCGGCAGGGCAACGGCGGCCGACCATCCCGCGTCCGTACGGAATGTGGTGCTGGTCGGCCACTCCGGATCGGGCAAGACGACCCTGGTGGAGGCCCTCGCGCTGACCGCGGGAGCGGTGAACCGGGCCGGCCGCGTGGAGGACGGCGGCTGCGTCTCGGACTACGACGAGATCGAGCACCGGCAGCAGCGCTCGGTGCAGCTCTCCCTGGTGCCGGTGGAATGGGACGGCATCAAGATCAATCTGTTGGACACCCCCGGATACGCCGACTTCGTCGGTGACCTCAGGGCCGGTCTGCGCGCCGCGGACGCGGCCCTCTTCGTCGTCTCGGCCTCCGACGGGGTGGACGGCTCGACCCGCATGGTGTGGGACGAGTGCGCGGCCGTCGGCATGCCGCGCGCCATCGTCGTCACGCACCTGGAGGCGGCCCGGGCCGACTTCGAGGAGATGACGCGGATCTGCGCCGAGGCGTTCGGCGGGGACGACCCCGACGCCGTGCTGCCGTTGTACCTGCCACTGCGCGGACCGCAGGGGCCCGACGGCCACGCGCCCGTGACGGGGCTGATGGGGCTGCTGACGCAGCGGCTGTTCGACTACTCCTCCGGCGTGCGCGAGGAGTCCGAGCCGGTCGGGGACCAGCTGCCGGTGATCGAGGAGGCCCGCAGCCTGCTCATCGAGGGGATCATCGCCGAGAGCGAGGACGAGACCCTGATGGACCGCTACCTCGGCGGCGAGCCGGTCGACGTCGGCACCCTGATCCAGGACCTGGAGCGGGCCGTCGCGCGCGGCGCGTTCTTCCCCGTGCTGGCCGCCGCCCCCGCCGCCGGGGGCGCGCGGCAGGGACTGGGCACGGTCGAGCTGCTGGAGCTGATCACCCGCGGCTTCCCGACCCCCCTCGAACGCGAGGCGCCCCGGGTGACCACGCCCGACGGCACACCGCGCGAGCTGCGGATGTGCGACCCCGGGGAGTCGCTGGTCGCGGAGGTCGTCAAGACGTCCTCCGACCCGTACGTCGGCCGGATCTCGCTGATCCGCGTCTTCTCGGGCACCCTGCGGGCCGACCAGACGGTGCACGTCTCCGGGCACGGCCTGGCCGACCGCGGCCACGAGGACCACGACGTCGACGAGCGGATCGGCGCCCTGTCGACGCCGTTCGGCAAACAGCAGCGGCCGGTCACGCACGTGATCGCGGGTGACCTGGCGTGCGTGGCGAAGCTGACCCGCGCGGAGACCGGGGACACCCTGTCGGCCAAGGACGACCCGCTGCTGATGGCTCCCTGGGAGATGCCCGACCCGCTGCTGCCGCTCGCCATCCAGGCGCACAGCAAACCCGACGAGGACAAGCTGTCCCAGGGGCTCGCCCGGCTGGTCGCCGAGGATCCGACGATGCGGCTGGAGCAGAACCAGGACACCCACCAGGTCGTCCTGTGGTGCCTGGGCGAGGCCCACGCGGACGTCGCCCTGGAGCGGCTGCGCAGCCGGTACGGCGTCCAGGTCGACGTCGTGCCGCACCAGGTGTCCCTGCGGGAGACGTTCGGGAGCAGGGCGACCGGGCGCGGGCGGCACGTCAAGCAGTCCGGCGGGCACGGGCAGTACGCCATCTGCGAGATCGAGGTGGAGCCGCTGCCGGGCGGTTCGGGCATCGAGTTCGTGGACAGGGTGGTCGGCGGAGCGGTGCCCCGGCAGTTCATCCCCTCGGTCGAGAAGGGCGTGCGGGCACAGGCGGCCAGGGGGGTCGCCTCGGGGCATCCGCTGATCGACGTCCGGATCACGCTGCTGGACGGCAAGGCGCACTCGGTGGACTCCTCCGACGCCGCCTTCCAGACGGCCGGCGCGCTGGCGCTGCGCGAGGCCGCGGCCGACGCCCGGATCCATCTGCTGGAGCCGGTGGCCGAGGTGGGTGTCCTGGTCGGCGACGACTACGTGGGCGCCGTGATGAGCGACCTGTCGGGGCGGCGCGGCCGGGTGCTCGGCACCGAGCGGACCAACGGCGGACAGACCCTGATCCGGGCCGAGATCCCCGAGATCGAGATCGGCCGGTACGCGGTGGACCTGCGCTCCCTGTCGCACGGCACCGCGCGCTTCGACCGCCGGTACGCGCGGCACGAACCGATGCCGCCGCAGGTCGCGGAACGGCTGCGCGAGGAGGTGCGTGCGGCCTCCTGACGGCGCCGGGACCGGCGCGGGCCGCCCCGCGCCGGAGGCCCGCCGCCCCGGCGCACGACGGCGCATCTCGGCATCAACCCGCGCGCGCGGGGGCGCCTTTGGCCGTCCGGTGACGCATGCCGGTGGCTGCGGATACGCTGATGACCTGATCAACAGGTGTGCGCGGCAGGGAAGTCGGGAAGGCCGCAGGAGCGACAGTGGTGGCGATCGGGGGCGGGAATGACCGTTGACGGCGGTTACGCGGACTTCTTCGGACCGCAGGTTCCGCGTACGGACGACGGGGGGCAGACGGCCACCTTCGCGCTGGCCTCGGCCGCCTACCGGGACGACCCGATGGAGGAGATCAAGAAGGCCGACAACGAGTGGCACCAGACGACCGTCAACACGGGCCGCTCCTGGGCCACGATCTTCCGCCCCAATCTCGGCGAGGCCTTCTCCCGCGCGGTGGCCGACCGCATGCTCGGCGGCGACCGCAAGCCGCTCATCCAGTCCTTCGGGGCCGAGCCGCAGGTGGTGGTGGAGCACTGCCTGGCGGCCAACGGCATCCGCAAGGCCCGGGACAACCGGCTGACCATGGTCAGCGTGCTGTGCGGTCTGCTGTTCCTCCCGGGCGCGCTGGTCTGGCTGCTCGGTTTCCAGATCCGCACCACGGTCGCCAAGGCGGAGAACAAGCAGGCCGGGGCGCTGGGCACCGCCGTGCTCGTGGCGATCGCCGCGCTGGCCGTGCTGTTCCTGATCAAGATGCCCTTCTCCGGCTTCTGGGCCTGGTACGCGCGCGCGGCCGTCGTGATGCCCGTCGTCGGCTGGTTCTGGGCCAAGCGGATCTGCGAGCGGACGGCCAGGGACCTGCGCGAGCGCTGGGACGGCCTGCTGTCCGGCAGCGGCATCGGCGCCAAGGTGCCCGAGGCGGTGCCCAGCAACCCGAACGAGACGGCGGCCGAGCAGCTCCGCCAGTCCCTGGCGAGGCTCGGCGCCGAGCAGCAGTCCAACTCCGTCTTCTACGCCGGTCCCAAGGGCGTCCTCGGCATGGGCACCCGGTGGGGCAGCTGGCAGCTCGCCGAGGAGCTGGTGCCGGCCGACCCGGCCCGGGAGATCCACCCGTTCCGCAGCTGGGACGTCATACGGTCGATCCACGACCAGCTGCGCATGCTGGAGCGCGGCCCGCTGAACACCGGCGGCTTCACCAAGCCCTCCATACGTCACTGGATCGTCACGCCGATCGGGGAGAACGCCAAGGCGGTCTCCCGCCCCGAGGGCACGGACGTCGAGGCGTACCAGGTCAAGCCGCACGCGATCCAGGAGATCTGCAACAAGCAGCAGTTCGGCGCCGGTGACCGGCACTACCTGGGCGTCCAGTGGACGCTGTGGGACGGCCAGTTGGTGATCACGATGCTGATCACGGTCACCGTGCTGCACTCGACGCTGCGCATCGAGGTGACCGGGCACGCCCTGGGTCCGGTCAACCCGCTCTTCACGACGAAGCCGGAGGCTCCCTCCAAGGAGGTCGCCAAGTCCTTCAAGCCGTGGGAGACGCGCAAGGTGATGCTCCCCCTGGTCACCGCCAACGAGGTGGTACGGCTCGCCGTCCGCGCTCCGCTCACGTGGTACCCGCCCCTGCTGAACTGGCTCGGCGGCACGATCGGTCTGCCGGAGCCCTTCGGTCTGCGGCACGCGTGGGCGGACCAGCCGTGGCGGCACCGCTTCATGGCCGACGACGCGCTGCGGGCGGCGACGCCGGTGCTGCGGGTCGTGCACTCGGCCGCCATCCGGGTTCTGGAGGAGAACGGCGTGGACACCGAGAAGTTCGGGGCGCGGTCGGCGTTCCTCAGCACGGCGGTGCAGGATCCGTCGCCCCGGAAGGCCGACGTCTACGACGCTTAGGCCTCCGGCCGCCGGGCCGGAGGCGTGCGGGCGGCGTCACCGGGGGCGCGCCCCCGGACCCCGGCCCGAACGGCCTCGTCCTCGAACGCCGGACGGGCCGGCGGGTGCGGCCCGAACCCGGGCTCCGGCTAGGCCGGCCAGGCCTTCGCCAGCATCGTGCGCGTGTCCCCCAGCAGCTGCGGCAGCACCTTCGTGTGGCCGACGACCGGCATGAAGTTCGTGTCGCCGCCCCAGCGGGGCACGATGTGCTGGTGCAGATGCGCGGCGATGCCCGCGCCGGCCACCGTGCCCTGGTTCATGCCGATGTTGAACCCGTGGGCGCCGGAGGCGGTCCGCAGGGCCGTCATCGCCTGCTTGGTCAGCAGTGCCAGCTCGGCCGTCTCGGCGTCGGTCAGCTCGGTGTAGTCGGCGACATGCCGGTACGGGACGGTCATCAGGTGGCCGCCGTTGTACGGATACAGGTTGAGCACCGCGTACACGTGCTCACCGCGCCGGACGACGAGCCCGTCCTCGTCGGACTTGGCCGGGATGGAGCAGAAGGGACAGCCGTCGTCGGCGCCGGGGCCGCTCGGCTTGTTCTCACCCTGGATGTAGGCCATCCGGTGGGGCGTCCACAGGCGCTGGAACGCGTCCTGCGTCCCCACTCCGATCTGCTGCTCCGGCTCACTCGTCATGCGTGCAGCATATGGCGTCACCGGGGGGCCGCGGAAAAAGCCCCCGGGATCGCTCCCGGGGGCCGTGCGGTCCGTGCGGTCAGACCTGCGCCCGCTCCTCGACGACCTTCGCGATCTTCGCGATGGCCTCGTCGACGGGGATGCCGTTCTCCTGCGAGCCGTCGCGGTAGCGGAAGGAGACGGCGCCGTTGGCCATGTCCTCGTCACCCGCGATGACCATGAAGGGCACCTTCTGCTTCTGGGCGTTCCTGATCTTCTTCTGCATGCGGTCGGAGGAGGAGTCCACCTCGACGCGCAGGCCCTGCCTCTTCGCGGCCGCGGCGAACTTCTCCAGGTACTCGACGTGCGCGTCGCCGATCGGGATGCCGACCGCCTGGACCGGGGCGAGCCACGCCGGGAAGGCGCCCGCGTAGTGCTCCAGGAGCACCGCGAAGAAGCGCTCGATCGAGCCGAACAGCGCGCGGTGGATCATGACCGGGCGCTGCTTGGAGCCGTCCGCGCCGGTGTACTCCAGGTCGAAGCGCTCCGGCAGGTTGAAGTCGAGCTGGATGGTCGACATCTGCCAGGTGCGGCCGATGGCGTCCTTGGTCTGGACGGAGATCTTCGGGCCGTAGAAGGCGGCGCCGCCCGGGTCGGGGACGAGGGGCAGGCCCTGCTTCTCGGCGACCTGGCGCAGGGTTTCGGTGGCCTCTTCCCAGGCCTCGTCGGAGCCGACGAACTTCTCCGGGTCCTTGGTGGACAGCTCCAGATAAAAGTCGGTCAGACCGTAGTCGCGCAGCAGGCCGAGGACGAAGGTGAGCGTCTTGTCGAGCTCCTCCGACATCTGCTCGCGGGTGCAGTAGATGTGCGCGTCGTCCTGGGTGAAGCCGCGGGCCCGGGTCAGGCCGTGCACGACGCCCGACTTCTCGTACCGGTACACGGTGCCGAACTCGAACAGGCGCAGCGGCAGCTCACGGTACGAGCGGCCACGCGCGTCGAAGATCAGGTTGTGCATCGGGCAGTTCATGGGCTTGAGGTAGTAGTCCACGCCCTCGTCGAGCTGCATGGGCGGGTACATGCCGTCGGCGTACCAGTCCAGGTGGCCCGAGGTCTCGAAGAGCTTCCCCTTCGTCGCGTGCGGGGTGTAGACGAACTCGTACCCCTCCTCCTCGTGGCGGCGGCGCGAGTAGTCCTCCATGACCCGGCGGATGATGCCGCCCTTGGGGTGGAAGACCGCGAGGCCGGAGCCGATCTGCTCCGGGACGGAGAACAGGTCCAGCTCGCTGCCGAGCTTGCGGTGGTCGCGCTTCTCGGCCTCGGCGAGGAACTCCAGGTGCGCCTTCAGCTCCTCCTTGGAGGGCCAGGCGGTGCCGTAGATGCGCTGGAGCATCGGGTTCTTCTCGCTGCCGCGCCAGTAGGCGGCGGCGTTGCGCATGAGCTTGAACGCCGGGATGTTCCTGGTGGTGGGCAGGTGGGGACCGCGGCAGAGGTCCTTCCAGCACAGCTCGCCGGTCTTGGCGTCCAGGTTGTCGTAGATCGTCAGCTCGCCGGCGCCGACCTCGACGTCCGCGCCGTCGTCGTGGGAGGCGGAGCCCTTGAGGCCGATCAGCTCCAGCTTGTACGGCTCGTCGGCGAGCTCCTCGCGGGCGGCCTCGTCGGTGACCACGCGGCGGGAGAAGCGCTGGCCGCGCTTCTGGATCTCCTGCATCTTCTTCTCGATGGCCTTGAGGTCATCGGGGTGGAAGGGCTTCTCGACGTCGAAGTCGTAGTAGAAGCCGTCCTTGACGGGCGGCCCGATGCCGAGCTTGGCCTCGGGGAACAGTTCCTGCACGGCCTGGGCCATGACGTGCGCGGTGGAGTGGCGCAGGATGTTGAGGCCGTCCTCGGAGGAGATCTCGACGCCCTCGACGGTCTCACCGTCCCGGAGCTCGTACGCGAGGTCCCTGAGCTCACCGCCGACGCGGGCGGCGACGATCGAGCGCTCGCCGGCGAAGAGCTCGGCGGCCGTAGTGCCCGTAGTCACCACGCGTTCTTCCCGCTCGGAATCGCGTTGGATGATCACACGGACGTCTGACACCGGTCTCTCCTGACTGAAGGCGGGGCTGCGGCGCCATACCGGAGCGCACGCATGAGGGCGATCGTACCGACCCGGGCCCGCCCCGGTCGAAGTCACTCCCCGCCGCAGGCCTCCCCGAAGACGTCCAGGTTCTCGTGGAGGGCCTTCAGCAGCCGGTCCCGCTCGGCGTCGTCGACCTGCACGGGGGCGACCTCGCAGGCGCCGGTGAGGCGGCGGAATCCGCCGCGGCTCTCGAGCCGTCCCAGCACGCGCACGGGCAGCCCGACGAGGTGCGCGTGCCCGGCGATCCGGTACGCCTCCTCGTCCAGGGTGATCCGCACGTGCGGGACGTCGGCCCCGGCGAGCACCCGCAGCCGTACGGTGCCGGCGCCGCGCGGGCCGGTTCTGCGCATCCGGACGACCGTGCCGGTGAGCCGCACCGGTACGGACGGCTCCGCGCGCAGGTAGCGGGCACCGGCCTCGCGCAGGGCAGGCAGGTCGCCGGGCGAGAACTCGACGGGTTCGGCGCGGGCGGCGCAGCCCTCGGGGACCCCGGCGGCCGGGGCCCACGCCACGGCGACGCGGGCGCCCTCCGTGCCGCGGACGAGGGTGACGAGCGCCTCGGTGAGTTCGTGGCTGACGCCCGCCGCGACGGCGCTGTCGAAGGCGTCCATGGCGCCGGTGGCCCGCCGGTAGTCGACGGCCTCGCGGGCGGCGAAGAGGGCCTGGTGGAGGCGGACGGCGAGGGGGCGGCCGGTGGTGACGGGCACGAAGGCGGTGAGGCGGCGGCCGTCGGGCGAGGGGCCGACCAGGACGTTGGACAGGGACGCGGCGGCGGAGCGGCGGTGCCGGGCCCCGTGGTAGCCGGCCCGCGCGCGGGTGGCGAGGGCGCCGGCGAGGAGGATGCTCCGGGCGGCGGAGCGCAGTTGCTCCTCCACCGTCCAGGGCGCGGTGCCGGCCGGGCCGGTGGGCAGGTCGCGCCACCAGCGGATCTCGTCGCTGGGCACGGCGAGGGAGACGAGGATCTCCCGGGCGGAAGGCGCGGCGCTGCGGGACAGGGCGAGCAGCGCCTCGCCGAGCAGGTCGTCGCTGTCGGGGAAGGCGCGGCTGTCGGGCACCAGCAGGCTGGTGGCGCCGCCGGGGCCGGGCGGGGTCCAGCGGCCGTAGCGGCCCGGGGCGCCGCCGCGCCGGTGCCAGCCGTGCCGGTGCAGCAGGGCGGCGAGCACGGCCGGGTCCACGGCGGCGGGCTCGGGCGTGCCGCCGTCGCAGGCGGCGCCGCCTGCGACGGCGGCACGGAGCCGGACGGGGCGCGGCGGCTCGTGGGTGGGGCGGTGCGTCATGGTTTCCCTCCCGTCCCGACCCGCGTCATGATCTCGCACAGCGCCCGGTCGTCGAAGACCCGCGCGGTCGGTATCCGCACGGTGGTGCGCCGCCGGCCCGTGACCGGGTGTCCGGCGAGGTTGGTCCAGTAGCAGCAGTGCCTGAGGTCCAGCCGGTCGTGGCCGGCGCGCAGCCACTGGTCCCGGGAGCGCGGGACGATCATCACGACCAGGATCTTGTGCACGGACACCGGGGTGCGGGCGAGCTTGGCCAGGTGGTCGTTGTCGAGCACGAAGGAGAAGAAGGGGCCCGGCGGGCCGGGCGGGATCTGGTAGGTCGCCTTGAGCTGCACCTTGATGGTGACCTCGTCGTCGACGGTGTGGCCGGGTGCGCTGTGGCTGACGTGCCAGTCGATGCCGTTGTCCGGGAAGGGCTGGGACAACGAGCAGCCGGCCGCCGCGGCGACCGCGTGCAGATAGCCGACCTGCAGGGTCTCCATGCAGGCGGTGGTGGCGAGGGAACCGCGAGTGGGCGCCGTGCGCTCGGGCAGCAGCCCGCCCCGTTCGGGCTGCGTTATGGCCATGACCAACAGCCTTCCAGAACTGGTGTTTCCGCGCTGCGGGTCGCTGAACTGCAAAGACCCGTACTCCTGTTGTGTCCTTCCGGCGTACGCCGCAAACAGCCCGGGTATCACCGAACCGGGACAGAGGACGGCGCGTCAGCTGCCGTGTACGGACGAGGAGTTGAGTGCCCTATGACGTGCTGGTTCGAGGGGCCGCTGGCGGCCTTCGACACGGAGACCACGGGTGTGGACGTCGAGACCGACCGAATCGTCTCGGCGGCCCTGGTCGTCCAGGACGCTCCGGGGCTCAGGCCCCGGGTCAGCCGCTGGCTGGTGAACCCGGGCGTGCCGGTGCCCGAGGCGGCGACGGCGGTGCACGGGCTGACGGAGGACCATCTGCAGCGCAACGGACGCTGGCCGGCACCGGTGATGCACGAGATAGCCGAGGCGCTGGGCGAACAGGCCCGGGCCGGACGCCCGCTGGTGGTGATGAACGCGCCGTTCGATCTGACGCTGCTGGACCGGGAGTTGCGCCGGCACCGGGCGTCGTCCCTGGCCGCCCGGCTGGAGCGGACGTCGCTGTACGTCCTCGACCCGCGCGTGCTCGACAAGCACCTGGACCGCTACCGCAAGGGCCGCCGCACCCTCACCGATCTGTGTGCGCACTACGGCGTCGAGCTGGAGGGCGCGCACGACGCGGCGGCCGACGCGCAGGCCGCGCTGGGGGTCGTCCGGGCGGTCGGGCGCCGTTTCCAGTCGCGGCTGGAGCGTCTGTCCGCCGCCGAGCTGCACACGCTCCAGGCGGTGTGGCACGCGGGGCAGGCCCGGGGTCTCCAGGCGTGGTTCGCGCTCAACGGGAGCGAGGAGGCCGTGGATCCCGCCTGGCCCCTGCGCCCGGACCTGCCCGCGGCGGCGTGAGCGCACGAAGAAGCCGGTCCGTCGCGTGACGGACCGGCTTTTCCCGGTGGGCGATACTGGGTTCGAACCAGTGACCTCTTCGGTGTGAACGAAGCGCTCTCCCACTGAGCTAATCGCCCGGGAACGCACTGAACAATACAGGGACCGGCGCGGTTCCTTCAAACCGCTCGCAGGTGGGCCGCCAGTCCGCGCCGGCCCGCCCGCATCATCAGCCGGTGGTTGGCCCGGAAGAGGGGCCGTCCCGGCACGGCGAGGCGGCGCAGCAGGGGCTTGCGGACGTCGACCTCCTGGTCGTAGCGGACGCGGGTGCCGCCGGTGCCGTCCGGGGCGACCGTCCAGCGGGCCCGGCCCTCGACGTCGCCGGACAGGGTGACCTCCAGCACACCCGCCGCCGGGTCGTGACGCAGCTCCCGCACGGTCTGGGTGAGGTCGTACGGGAGGAGGGAGCGGATCCGGACGATGCCGCCGGTGGCGTCGAGACGGGTGACCTCGCGGACCTGGGGCCACCAGCGGGGGTAGTCCTCGACGCGTTCGAGCGCGCGGTAGACGGCGGGGGCGGGCGCGGGCAGCGTCCACAGGCTGCGGAAGACGTAATGGTTCCAGTCCACCCGTGGAGTGTGCCCGCGCCCGCGCCGCTCACGTGCCGGCTACGGCATCCGGTCCCCCAGGAGCGCGAGGTTCTCGATGGCGGCGAGGCCGTAGAGGGCGGTGTCGTTGGTGGAGACCCAGCTCGCCTCGCTGCCGGGCACCAGGGCGGCGGGGCCGCTCAGCCTCTCCGTCGCCCAGGGTGCCGACTCCTTGTAGCCGTCGGAGTCGTAGAACCTGTCCCAGGCACGCTCGGCCAGCCGTGCGTCCCCGGTCCGCACGGCCGCGTAGGCGTCGAGGCGGGAGTGGCCCTGGAAGAGGATGAGGCTGCCGAAGTCCTTGCCGTAGCGGGCCGCCTGTTCGGCCTTGGAGGCGTTGAAGTAGCGGCAGTAGTCGTAGTACGCCTCGTTGAACTCCGGCATGTCGACCAGGTCGATCAGTTCGGCGCACAGTTCGCCCAGGCCGAAGACGGCCGACAGGTGGGAGACCTCGACCTTCGGGGCGTCGGCGACGGCGAATCTCCCGGTGTCCAGGTCGTACAGGCCGCTGCCCTGCACGAATCCGTTGGGCTGGGCGGCGATGGTCTCCATGGTGGACAGCACGCGGGCCCTGGCCTTCTCCCATCGGGGGCCCTTGCGTTCCCACTCGGTCAGCCACGCCGAGACCAGGCCGCTCCAGTCGGTGCCGAAGCCGATCGACAGGGCGTTGCGGTCGGGCGTGTACGGCTCGGTGCGGATCTTGCGGAGCGGGTCGAGGGCGAGGAAGGTCTCGTCGGAGTCGACGTTGGCGTGCATGAGGTCGCCGACGCGTTCGTCGGCGGTGAGGAAGTAGTAGAAGCGGCGGTAGGTGGTGTTGGCGATGCGCTGCTGCTTCGCGCTGTCGGCGTAGTGCTGCACGCCGTGCCGGGTGCCGAGGCCGGCCCACTTGCCGAGGTGGTAGACGTCGACCTCGCCGGTGTGCCGGGTCATCGCCTCGGCGAAGCGGAAGATGTCGGCGCGGCCGGAGCGCAGGTAGGCATACCAGAGCCACAGGTCGGGCGAGAGTTCCGAGTTGTCCCAGGCGTAGCCGCCGACGTCGTACCGCCACTGGTGCCGGACGGTGTCGTAGGTGTGCATGATGTCGCCGTAGTCCCAGAAGCCGTACCAGCGGCGCTGCTCCACCTGGTCCTTGTAGTAGGTGAAGAGGAAGTCGAGGTGGTCCTCGATCCTCGCCTTGGCGGGTGTGGAGCGGTCGGGCTCGGAGTAGAGGCCGCGGCCGAAGACCCCGGCCCGCACGAGCTGCCCGGGCGGGGCGGCCAGTTGCGGAAGGACGCGCACGGCCTCGACCTGTTCGGCGAGCTTCTCGGCGCTCGGGGTGGCGGCGTTGGCCCAGAACAGCAGCTCCGAGGTGCGGGCGATGCCGTAGGGGGTGCCGAAGCCGGGCTCGTGGTCCTCGTAGGTGATGTTGAGGCCCTCGAGCTGTTCGGCGTAGGTGTCCTGGCCCATGCCGTCGTGGTAGAAGCGCAGGTCCATGGGCTGGGCCTCGGGCGACCAGAGCCAGAGGGTGACCTCGGCGGCGTCGGTGTGGGCGTCGCGGACGTCGAGCTGGGCCGGGTACTTCTCCCAGAAGTCGCGCAGGCCGAAGGAGAGTCCGCCGCTCACGCCGCCGACGTAGCCGAAGCCGGAGGCGCGCCGGCCACCGCCGGCGCCGATCCAGCCGTGCCCCTTCCTGGTGCGCTTGCGCAGGGTGAAGCCGTCGGCGGAGAGCTGGGAGAGGGTGTAGTCGCCCCACTCGGGGATGTACTGGAGGCGGGTGGTGACGCGCTGGTCCCAGGTGGCGGGGTCGGGCAGCTTCTCCCCGGCGAACTGCGCCGCCTGGACGGCCGCCCCGGGATCGCGGCGCAGTCCGGTGATGCCCTTGACCGCCTCGCGCAGCAGGCCGGTGCCCTCGCCGCCGATGCGGACGTGGCGGTCGTAGGACTCGTCGCGCATCGGGACGGTGAAGCGGACGCCCAGGCCGCGGACGAAGTCGCCGCTCGCCCTGCCGGGCTCCTGGGTGCCGTCGAAGGTGACGGTGTGCACCATGCGGAAGGAGTCGGCGCCCGCGTAGAAGTAGAGGCGGACGGAGAAGGGGAGCCGGCCGCGTTGGCCCTTGCGGTGCCTGCCGTCGATGCGGACGACGGCGCGGACCGGGCCCTCCTGCTCGACCTCCACCTCGTCGACGGCGCCGTCGAAGCGCTCGTACGTCACCGTGCCCTGGTCGCCGTCCTCGATCTCGGGCTGGCGCAGCAGCACGAGGCGGCCGTTCCTCGCGATCTCGGTGGAGCCTCTGGTGACCGACTTGATCAGTGCGGCGCCCGACGTGCCGATCCTGGCGGTGATGACGCCGGTCGATACGTCGATGATGCCGCCGCGACGGCGGACGGTGACCCTGCGGGCGGGTTCGGCCGGGGTGCCGGCGGTCAGGGTGAGGGCGCCGTTGCCCGAGCCGACGGCGTGCGCGGTCCACTTCAGGGAGCCGTCGGGCCAGTACGCGAGGGGCCAGGACTGCACGGGTACGGCCGTGCCCTCCGCGTCGGTCACGGCGAACGACTGGTCCTCCTGGTGGGTGCCGCGGGGCCAGGGGACA
This sequence comes from Streptomyces sp. NPDC127100, assembly GCF_042724095.1. Lineage (NCBI taxonomy): Bacteria > Bacillati > Actinomycetota > Actinomycetes > Kitasatosporales > Streptomycetaceae > Streptomyces > Streptomyces sp. NPDC127100. Next base: position 20,215 of record NZ_JBHXFL010000010.1, on the reverse strand, counting down.
CCGACGGTGGAACCGGGGGCGGCGCCGAGACCGCCGTCCTCCAGCCAGGTCAGGGTGACGGGGCCGTCGCCGCCGGTCGGGGCGGCCGGCGCGGCCTGGGCGTTCCTGCTGCCCAGGGCCCGGCTGAACTGGGCGGCGGCTCCGGCCACGGCGGCCGCCTTGAGGAGGGACCTGCGCGGGATGGGGGACATGGCCTTTCCTTTCCGTTGCGTGGGGTACAGGAATGTCAGGGGCATGACAGAAAAGGGCGCCAGGGCGCCGGCCCGGTACGGGGTGACGTCGCTCGTCAGCGGTGCCGGTAGCGCTCCTCCACGGCGACGGCCGCCGCCGCGACGGCGCCCAGCACGGCGACCGCGAGCGGCGCGCTGAACCAGGCGGAACAGACCACCAGGGCCAGCCCGCCGACGATCAGGAAGGAGCCCGCGGGGTCGAGCACGGTACGGCGGCCGGCCTCCCCCAGCAGGCACCGCCAGGAGGCGCCGGGCCGCCAGGAGGCCGCCGCCCGCAGCCCGGCCACGACCGCGCCGATCAGGGCCAGCACCCCGACGGCGCCCACGAAGGCGCCGCCCGGCAGTCCGTTCCGTACGGCCCGCACGTCCACCCACACCACGGCGAGGGCGGCCCATCCGGCGAGCCCGACGAGCCACCCCCGGCGCAGCGCGGCCCGGAAGTCGGCCGCGAACTCGCGCAGGCCGCCCCGCTCGTGGGCGAGCCGGCGCCCGAGGTGCCGCGCGCCGGCCGCGAACGCGGCGGGGCAGGTGACCAGCGGCAGCGAGGCCACCGCGATCCACACCCCGGTCAGCAGGCACTCCGCGAACAGCGCGAACCGCTCGGCGAGCCGGGACTCCCCGCGTTCGGCCCGGGTCCCGGTGCGCGGCTCGGTCATGACCGGATCACCTCAGCCCTTCAGCCCGGACGTCGCCATGCCGTCGATCAGGTAGCGCTGGAAGGCCAGGAAGAAGGCGAGGACGGGCAGCAGGGCGACGAGCGACATGGCGATCATGCCGCCGTAGTTGGCCAGCCCCTCCTGGTCCACGAACATCTTCAGGCCGAGCGAGACGGTGTACTTGCCGGGCTCGTTGAGGTAGATCAGCGGGCCCATGAAGTCGTTCCAGGAGTTGATGAAGGTGAAGATCGCGCTGGTGATCAGTGCCGGTCGGCACAGCGGGAGCACGATCGACCAGTAGATGCGGAGGTGCCCGCAGCCGTCGAGACGGGCCGCCTCGTCCAGTTCCCTGGGCAGGTTGCGCATGAACTGCACCATCAGGAAGACGAAGAAGGCCTCCGTCGCGAGGTACTTGCCCAGCAGCAGCGGGGTGTACGTGTTGATCATGCCCATGTTGCGGAACAGCACGTACTGCGGGATCAGCAGCACGTGGTACGGCAGCAACAGGGTGCCGATCATCAGCGTGAAGAGCAGGTTTCGGCCCGCGAACCTGATCTTGGCGAAGGCGTAGGCCGTGAGCGAGCAGGACACCAGGATCCCGGCCACCGAGCCGACCGCGAGGAAGAGGGAGTTGAAGAAGAACGTGGAGACGGGGATGTCCGCGATGCCGTCGGTGAGGCTCGTGTAGTTGGACAGCACCGGGTCGCCCGGGAAGAGGTCCAGGCTGCCGACGATGTCCTCGCTCCTCTTGAACGAGCCGCCGATCACCCAGATCACCGGATAGAGGATCACCGCGAGGATCGCCAGTGACCCGACGTGCCAGGCGAGCGAGCCGGGCAGCCGGCGCCGCAGCGCTCCCGCGGTGGACCGGGCCGGCGTGACGTCGGTGGCCTGCGCGCTCATCGGCCGCCCTCCTCGTAGTGCACCCAGCGCTTCTGGGACCAGAACAGCACCGCCGTCACCAGGGCGACCGCGACGAGCAGCATCCAGGCCATGGCGGAGGCCAGGCCCATGCGGCTGTTCTCGAAGCCCTGGACGTACAGGTAGCAGGTGTAGACCATCGAGCCGTCGGCCGGACCGCAGGCGTTGCCCCCGGCGCCGCCGCCGACGATGTACGCCGAGCTGAAGATCTGGAACGAGTGGATCGTCTCCAGCAGGACGTTGAAGAAGAGGACCGGGGAGATCATCGGCAGGGTGATGTTCCAGAACTGCCGCAGCCTGCCCGCCCCGTCCACGTCGGCCGCCTCGTACAGCTCGCGCGGCACCTGCTTGAGGCCGGCCAGGAAGATGACCATGGGCGCGCCGAACTGCCAGACGGTGAGCGCCACCAGGCTGTAGATGATCAGGTCCGGGTCGCCGGTCCAGCCACCGGCGTCGATGCCGAAGAGCCGCTGCGTGCGGTCGACGGCCGCGTCGTCCGAGAAGATCGCCTTCCACACGATGGCGACGGACACGCTCGCGCCGATCAGCGACGGGGCGTAGAAGGCGGCCCGGTAGAAGGCCTGCCCGCGCCGCTTCTGCGCCAGCAGCAGCGCGACGCCGAGTGCGGCGATCAGTTTGACCGGCGTGCCGACGACCACGTACCAGAGCGTGACCTGCACCGAGTGGCGCCAGCGGGGGTCGCCGAACATCTCGGAGAAGTTGTCCAGGCCGATCCACCGGGGTGCGTCGAACAGGTCGTAGTCGGTGAAGGCGAAGTAGAGGGAGGCGACCATCGGTCCCGCCGTCAGCAGCAGGAAACCGGCGATCCAGGGGGACATGAAGAGGTAGCCGGCCAGGTTGTCCCGGCGCCGCCGCCGCTTCAGGACGGCGGAATCCGGGGGCTTCACCGGACCTTGCCGCGGCTCGGAGACCCTGGTCGACCCCTCCGTCGCGGGGGCGTGTGTCACGGCGCTTCCCATCAGCCGGCGAGAGCCGTCTTCGACTCGTTGAAGAACTGCTCGACCGCGTCGTCCACGGACCGCTTGCCCAGCCCCATCTCCTCGGCGATGCGCAGGAACGCGGCCTCGCAGATGTCGGCACCGTTCGGGTGCGGGGTGATGGGCTGCAGGACGCCCGCCTTCACGAGGGACTCCTCGTAGGCGGCGATCGCCTTGTCGACCGGGTCGGCCGGCCGGTAGGCGTCGTACTGGACCTGGGTCGCGGGGACGCCGCGGTCGTACCCCATGATCCTGGCGACCTCGGGGTCGTGCACCATGAAGTCGATGAACTGCGCGACCTCCCTGGGGTGCCGGGTCCGCTTGGAGGCGCTGAGCATCAGGGAGCCGAGGTACTGGCCGGTCGCCCTGCCGTCCGTGGTGGGGATGGGCGCGATCCCGTACTCGCTCTTGCCCTCCGAGGTGTAGCGGACGGTGAAGTTGTCCCAGGTGAACTCGCCGCCAGCGAGCTCCGCCGCGACCGCCGACTTGGGCTTGACCTGGACGACCTTCTTCGGGTCGGCGACCAGGCCGGACTTCACGCCCTTCTCCGCCTTGGTCCACCACCGGGTCAGGTCGGCCTCGGTGAAGCCGAGTCCCTCCTCGGTGAAGAAGGCCTTGCCGTTCTGGCGCAGGTACAGGTCGTAGAGGTACATGACGCCGTACATGCCGCTGTCCCCGGCGCGGCCGCTCCGGTCGCGAATGCTCGTCATCGCCCGGTCGAAGTCGTCCCAGGTCCAGCCCTGCTCGGGGGTGACGCCGGCCCGGGTGTAGACGGGCTTGTCGATGACGAGGGCCATCGAATTCGAACCGACGGGCACGCCGAGCAGCTTGCCGTCGATCTCGCCGAACTTCTCCAGGCCCGCCCGGAAACCGTCCATGGAGAGATTGCCCGCCTCGACCTGCCCACTCAGGTCGAGCAGGACATTCTTCGCGTCGTATTTGCGGAGAAATCCGATGGCATTCTGGAAGACGTCCGGTGGATTCCCGCCGGAGGCCTGGGTGTTGAACTTCTTCCAGAAGTCGCTGTACTGCTGGAAGTCGGTCTTGACCTTGATCTTCGGGTACTTCTTCTCGAAGAGCGCGATGGTCTTGTTGATGCGCTCGGCCCGGTCCTCGGCACCCCACCAGGAGTAACGGATCGTCACCGTTCCGTCTCCCGCACCGCTGTCACCACCGCACGCGGTGGCCGTCGCACCCAGTCCCGTGACGGCCAGCGAGGCGCCTGCCGCTTTGAGGATCGTCCGCCTCTCCACATTCCCATTCCGCTGCACATGAGCCTCCCCGCGCCGTCGCGTCGCTTCATGAATCGTTTCAAGTAAGCGCTTGCTGGCACAAGGTACGAAGGGCCCACGGGCGCGTCAATGATTCGGACAGGAATTGGTGGGAGCGTGATCACGGGCCTCGACGGTGACGGCCGCTCCCCCTCGCCCGACACGGAGGGAAACCCGCAGGTGGACGCTGCGTGACCGGCCGGCCGAACGCCGTCGGCGCTTGGGGAGCCCGCGCCGCGGAAGGTCACGGTTGGATGACGGCGGGCGGAAGCGGAACGGCCCCGCCACCCGGCACCGGGACCGGGACCGAAGGGGGCGGCCGTCCGGGCCGGCGCGCACACGACGAAGCGGCCCGGCTCACGATCGGTGAGCCGGGCCGCCTGATGATCCGGTGGGCGATACTGGGTTCGAACCAGTGACCTCTTCGGTGTGAACGAAGCGCTCTCCCACTGAGCTAATCGCCCGGACGCAGGAAGAACATTACCCCATGTCAGGGGGTGCCCGTGACCAGCGGCGGCCGGGCCGTCGCCGGTCCGACGCCGATCACTGGTCCTTGATCTTCCAGGGCATCTCCAGGCCGAACTTCCACAGGTAGATCCCGGCGAGCACGCCGATGATCACCAGGCCGACCGCGGTCAGGATGATGTTCCGGCGGCGCACCTTGGGGTCGAGCGCGCGCTGCGCCGCCTCGGTGACCTTGCGCTTGGTCCAGCGCAGCACCAGCTGGGCCCACACGAACTCGGTCGCCCAGATCGCCATGCCGCCGAAGATCACGACCCAGCCGGGACCGGGCAGCGGCAGCATGATGATGCCGGCCACCACCACGGCGAGCCCCACGACGAAGACGCCGACCTGCCAGCTGACGTGCAGGGCACGGCGTGCCCTGACGAATTCCGGTGCCCGCGACCCGAGCGCACGCTGCTCCGGAGTGCCGTCCGTCCCCGATCGGTCCTGCGCCACGACGACCTCGTCAGGCTTGTTACTCCCCGTGTTCATACGGCCAAACACTACCGGAGCGAAACCTGTCACCGGAATGGGCGTACACCGCGAACGATCTTTCGGCCGGAAGAGTTACGTAAACACACGCAAAACACTCAGAGGGGTTTACAACGGCACCGTAGGTGGCATGTCGATTTCGCCGACGTGCGAATCCCCGAGCGCACACTGAGCGAAAGGCCCTGGCGCTTATGAACACCACGGTCAGCTGCGAGCTGCACCTGCGCCTCGTTGTGTCGAGCGAGTCCTCCCTGCCTGTCCCCGCAGGCCTGCGGTACGACACGGCCGACCCCTACGCCGTGCACGCCACCTTCCACACCGGAGCCGAGGAGACCGTCGAGTGGGTGTTCGCCCGCGACCTCCTCGCCGAAGGTCTCCACCGCCCCACCGGCACGGGCGACGTCCGTGTCTGGCCGTCGCGCAGTCACGGTCAGGGCGTCGTGTGCATCGCACTGAGCTCCCCGGAGGGGGAGGCGTTGCTCGAGGCCCCGGCGCGGGCTCTGGAGTCCTTCCTGAAGCGCACAGACGCCGCCGTGCCCCCTGGCACGGAACACCGGCACTTCGACCTCGACCAGGAGCTCTCGCACATCCTGGCGGAAAGCTAGGGCGAGGCCCCGTGAAGCCGCCCGGCGCCGTCGACTCGGGGTGACGGCACGGGCCAGGACAACCGCATAGGGCACAGACCGGCGTCGCCGCCGCGGACCTCCGCGGGGCGGCGCCGGTGCGCGTGCGGGGCGGGTGGCGCACGCGCGTGGTGGCGGGGCCGTCGCCGGACGTGGGCGGCGGGGCCGTCGCCCGATGCCGTGGGGAGAGCCGTGCGGCGGCGGGAACCATGGCCGGTTCACCGCCGTTGTACCGGCAACCGCCGGCCGCAGCCGTGGGCGGAGCCGGTCCGGCCGCCGCGGAAGCCACTACCATCGGCCAGCATCGGCGGGCGCCCGCGCCCGACCCCCAGGCCAGGGAGCAGAACGTGCTGATCACCCACGACACCCGGTGCGCGCTCGACACCGTGGTGGATCTGGTGAACACCGTGCCGGAGGACGACTCGGCCCCGGACGGGCTGCCGGATGTCGCGGCCCTCGAGCATTTCGTGGGAACGCACGAGATCAGCGACGTGGGCGTCCTGTCGGAGCTGGACCTCACGGCGGTGCGCAGGATCCGCGGGCGGTTCGCGGCCGTCTTCGCCGCCCCGGAGCCCCAGGCCGCCGCCGGGCTGATCAACGAGCTGGTGGCCGGCGCCGGGACCACCCCCCGGCTCACCGACCACGACGGCTACGACTGGCACATCCACTACTTCGCGCCCGGTGCCTCGGTCGCCGATCACCTGGCCGCCGACTGCGGCATGGCCCTGGCGTTCTTCGTGGTCGCCGGGGAGCAGGAGCGGCTGCGCCGGTGCGAGGCGCCCGACTGCCGGCGTGCGTTCGTCGACCTCTCCCGCAACCGCTCGCGGCGGTACTGCGACAGCCGTACGTGCGGGAACCGGCTGCACGTGGCCGCGTACCGGGCACGGCGCAAGGAGGCCACGGGCTGAACGAGGGGCGACGCGGCCCCGGCGGGTGACGCCGGGGACCACGGGTACGGCTCACAGCATCAGCAGGTCGTGCAACGAAGCCATGAGGAGCAGACACCCGATCACCGCAAGGAAGATCATCAGCGGTGGCTGGGAAAGGGCGAAGAGGCAGCCGCGCGTCTCGTCGGGCGGTGGCGCGGTTTCGCTCTGTCTCGTGTCCAGCTGTGTGTCCAGCTGAGTCGGGTCCGGCATCTCGCGCCGATGATGTCGCAGTACGCCCACCCGGCGCGATCAACACGCCCGTGACGACCGGGTGTTCGTTGAACGCGCAATGTCCGGTTCGGGTTGTGATCATTCGCGAGCGTCCGCTGACGCCCCGGGACCGGTGTGTCGTTTCAGTGCGGCACAGCGGTCACGTGCGTCCTCAGATTCCGTGCTTCTTCAGGATGGCCTCGATGTCGCTGTAGTCGTCGTCACCGCGGGGCGCGCTCGCCGGCCGGGAGGCCGCGGGGGCGGCGGAGCCGCCCAGGGAGGGCTTGGAGGCCGCGGGGGCGACCGCCTCGCGCCGGGCGGCGGCCCGGGCCTCCTTGCGTTCCCCACGGGTGCCGCCGCGACGTCGCTCCACGGCGCGCGTGGTCATGAAGAGCAGCCAGGCGACGCCCAGCACGCCGAAGCCGGCCCAGGCCGTCGGGCTGAAGGCCGTGTCGGCCAGCCACTGCACGATGCCCGTCATCACCAGGCCGATGGGGATCAGTGAGTAGGCGGCGATCCGGGCGGCCGCGAGGAATCGCCTGCGGTACGCGGTGACCGCCGCGATGCCCAGGCCGGCCGCGGACACCGCGGAGCAGACGGTCTCGGCAATCATCCGGTCCTCCAGGGCTGGACTCGGTCGGGCATGAGTACTTCGTCCCTTCCATCCTGCACCGCCGGAGCCCGCGGGGGCCACGCTCCGACCCCCAGATCAGGGAGATCTAGGGGTCGGCTCCTCCCCAGGTGCCGGTGACGGCGTGCACCGGCACCGCCCCGGGTCCGGTTGGGGCGCCCGCGCGGAGGCTGGGAGACTGTGGGCATGAGTGACTCCTCCCCCGCCGCCGCTGCCGTTCTCGACGTCTGGTGCGAGCTGCAGTGCCCGGACTGCCACACCGCCCTGGACGACGTGCGCGCCCTGCGCGCCCGCTACGGCGACCGTCTCGAGGTGCGCCTGCGGCACTTCCCGCTGGAGAAGCACAAGCACGCCTTCGCCGCCGCGCAGGCCGCCGAGGAGGCCGTGGAGCAGGGCCTGGGCTGGCCGTACGTGGAGGCCGTGCTGGGCCGGGTCGCGGAGCTGGACCGCAGGGGCGAGGCCCTGCTGGTCGAGGTGGCCCGGGAACTGGGACTGGACGCGGAGGAGTTCGACACCGCTCTCGTAGACGGCCGGCACATCCTCGTCGTCGACGCCGACCAGGCCGAGGGCAAGGCGATCGGCGTGTCCGGCACCCCCACGTACGTGATCGGCGGCGAGCGCCTCGACGGCGGCCGGAGCCAGGAGGGCCTGCGCGCGCGCATCGAGGAGATCGCGGACCGGCTGCTGGCCGGGCAGGAGGCCTGAACCGCCGCCCGGCGCGGCCGTTACCAGAGCGTCTTGTAGTAGCCGTAGCGCGTGGTCTCGTAGCCGAGCGACTCGTAGAGCCGTTCGGCCGGGGTGTTGCCCGCGAAGACGTTCAGGCCGACGAGGCGCCGCCCGGCGGCGAGTGCCTGGGTCTCGGCCAGGAGCATCAGCGTGCGGCCGTGCCCGAGCCCCCGGTGGGCGGCGTCGGTCTCGACGTCGAAGACGTAGGCGCGGTCCTCGCGCAGCGCCAGCCACAGGACGCCGACCCGGTCGCCGTCGTGCTCGAGCACGCTGAACAGCATGTTCTCGGTGTCCAGGCCCCGCGGCAGCAGCGTCCGGTGGTCGTTGCGGGCCTTGGCGCGGGCCTCGGCCTCCGGGACGCCCTGTGCCATCCAGGTGCGGGCGTACTGCTCCGACTGGTAGGCCTGCCAGGCGTCGAACTCGGCGGACGACATGCGGCGCGGGCCGCTGCCCCGGGGCAGGACGGGCGGGGTGCCGTCGAGTGACTTCACCATGCCGCGGGTGCGCAGGACGTAGCCGAGCGCTCCGGCGAGGTGCGGGCCGGCCTCGTCGTCGGCGGTGACGCCCACCTGGATCTGCCGGCAGCCCCAGCTCCGCGCCACCTCCTCGGCGGCGAGCGCGGCGACCGTCCCCCTCCCCCGCCGGCGGTCGGGTTCGTCGATGCTCAGCCGGTGGATCACGGCCACCGAGTCGCCGAAGGCCGGGGAGGTGCCGAGGTGTATCGCGCCGACGGGACGGCTGTTCACGCACACCTGGTAGCGGCGTGAACGGCTCCCGTCGGCCGCGCGCTGTAGCGGCTCGGTCGGCCGCAGGGTCGTGGTCATCAGGGGAGTTCTACCCCCGGCACGGCCCGCGGAGCAGCCGAATATCCCGGGTCACGGGTCGAGGTCGTCGCCGGACCGCTCCTCGAAGATCCGCATGGCCTTGGCGGTCACCGGACCCGGGGCGCCCGGCAGTTCACGGTCGTCGATCCGGTGCACCGCCTGCACGTCCCGCAGGGTGGAGGTCAGGAAGACCTCGTCGGCGCGCTCCAGCACGTCCAGCGGCAGATCGGTCTCGCGGGCGCCGGTCCACTCCACGGCCAGGGCCCGGGTGATCCCGGCGAGGCATCCGGAGGCGACCGGCGGGGTGTGGATCTCGCCGTCGAGGACGACGAAGACGTTGGAGCCGGTGCCCTCGCAGAGCCGCCCGACCGTGTTGCCGAACAGGGCCTCGGTGGCGCCCTGTTCGCGGGCGCGGGCCAGGGCCACGACGTTCTCGGCGTAGGAGGTGGTCTTCAGGCCGGTGAGCGCGCCGCGTTCGTTGCGGGTCCAGGGCACGGTGATCACGGCGGTGGAGTCGGGGCGGCGGGCGGTCTCGCCGAGGGCGACCACGAGGGTGGTGCCGTGCTCCCCGCGGTCCGAGCCGAGCGGACCGTGACCACCGGTGAAGGTGATGCGCAGCCGGCCGAGCGGCATCGGGTTGGCCTCGAGGACGGCGGCGCAGGCGCGGCGGACCAGGTCCAGGTCGGGGTCGGGCAGACCCAGGCCGCGGGCCGAGCGGGCCAGCCGGTCGAGGTGCCGGGTCAGTGCGAACGGCCTGCCGTTCACCGTCTTGACGGTCTCGAAGATGCCGTCGCCCACGGTCAGGCCGTGGTCGAACACGGAGACACGGGCGGACTCGGTGTCCTGCAGTCCGCCGTCGAGCCAGATCTTCACGTCTGTTGCGCCTCTCCACTTCCGTCGGCCTCGTACGCACCCGACGCTACCGCGAGCAGCCTGGACGCCTTCAGTTCGGTCTCCCGCCACTCCCCCTCCGGGTCGGACCCCCAGGTGATGCCGGCGCCGGTGCCGAACCGCAGCAGCCCCGCGGCCCGGTCGATCCAGAAGGTGCGGATGCCGACGGCCAGCTCTCCGGTGCCCCGGTCGGCGTCGACCCAGCCGATGCCCCCGCAGTAGGGGCCCCGGGGCGCGGTCTCCAGTTCCCCGATGATCCGCAGGGCGCTCGGCTTGGGGGCGCCGGTGACGGAACCGGGCGGGAAGGCCGCGTCGAACAGCTCCGGCCAGCCCGCGCCGGCGCGCAGTTCGCCGCGCACGGAGGACACGAGGTGGACCAGCCCCGGGTGCTTCTCCACGGCACAGAGGTCGGGCACCGTCACGCTGCCCGTGGCGCAGACCCGCCCCAGGTCGTTGCGGACCAGGTCGACGATCATCACGTTCTCGGCGTAGTCCTTCTCCAGCAGGTCGGCCTCGGTCCGTCCGGTGCCCTTGATCGGCCCGGACTCGACGGTCCGGCCGTCCCGGCGCAGGAACAGCTCGGGCGAGGCGGTGGCGATCTCGATCCCGTGGCCGGGCAGCCGGATCGTCCCCGCGTACGGCGCGGGGTTGCCGCGGGCCAGCAGCGCGGCGAGGGCGTCCACGTCGGCGTCGGGGGCGACGGGCGCCGACAGCACCCGGCAGAGGTTGGCCTGGTAGACCTCGCCGGTGGCTATGCAGGCGCGGATGCGGCGCACGGCGGCGGTGTACGCGTCGCGGTCGAGGGAGGACATCCAGTCGCCGGCGGCCGGCCCCCGCCACCGGCCCGGCACCGGCGCGGGGACGGCGCATGTCCGTACCTCGGCGAAGCGTGCGCAGGTCAGACGGCCCTCGAAGTCCGCGCAGACGGCCCAGAAGCCGCTGGAGTCCAGGGCGGCGGGATCACTCGTGACGTCGAGCAGACCGGTGGCGAGACGGTCGCCGAAGCGGGCCAGGGGAGGGAGGCGGAGCACGTGGCCGAGTCTAGGCGGCGTGTCTCCCAGGTGACCCGAACGTGTCCTTCCGGGGGCCCTGACCAGGTCCGTACGCCGGGGCACCGCAGCACGCTGCGCAAACGCGTTTTTGTGCTGGCTCCGGAATCCGCTAGAGTTCAACACGTCGCCGGGACGCGCAAGCGGACCGAACCGACAGGCGGACGTAGCTCAGTTGGTAGAGCGCAACCTTGCCAAGGTTGAGGTCGCGAGTTCGAGCCTCGTCGTCCGCTCGCAGGAACAGGGGGCCTCCCGGGCCTTCTGCACTCCTGGTGGAGTGGCCGAGAGGCGAGGCAACGGCCTGCAAAGCCGTCTACACGGGTTCAAATCCCGTCTCCACCTCCAAGGACGATTAGCTCAGCGGGAGAGCGCTTCCCTGACACGGAAGAGGTCACTGGTTCAATCCCAGTATCGTCCACTGTCCGCAAGGGTCTCGATCTGCGAAGATCGTGGCCCCTGAGGATCCCGCGCGATTAGCTCAGCGGGAGAGCGCTTCCCTGACACGGAAGAGGTCACTGGTTCAATCCCAGTATCGCGCACGCAGTAGCTCCCGGACGATTAGCTCAGCGGGAGAGCGCTTCCCTGACACGGAAGAGGTCACTGGTTCAATCCCAGTATCGTCCACACCACACGAAGCCCCCGGCCGTCCTGTACGGCCGGGGGCTTCGTCGTGTCCGCGCTCAGCTGGAGAAGAGCATGCGGCCGAAGCTCTTGTTTCGGTGGTGCCCGTAGTGGCCGTGACCGGCCTGCGGGGCGCCCCAGGCGGGAGCCTGGGCGGCCGGGTACGCCTGCGGGGCGGCGGGCGGGGCCGGCGGCGCGGGCTGGGACCACTGCGCCTCGAGACGGGTCAGCGCCTCCAGCTCCCCGTAGTCGAGAAAGATCCCGCGGCAGCCGCTGCACTGCTCGATCTGAACGCCGTTGCGGTTGTAGGTGTGCATCGGTGCGTGGCACTTGGGGCACTGCATGCTCGGCTCAACTCCTCGCCGGTCGGTCCTGCTTCGCGTATCGCCAGGACAGACTCTGTCCGGCGGCGGTCGGTTGCACCCTACGTCGGGGAACCTCGGCTCAACTCCGCGGGGAGGAGGGCGGGACGGGGGCGGGGACGACAGGGGCCATGCGCGCGCAGGCGTCGACCAGGGCGCGTTCCACCTCGTCCAGGGGCCGGCCGGCCGCGGCGGCCTTGGTGACGGCGCGGGCGGCGGTCTGCGCGGTGAGGGCACGCGCCGGGACGTCCAGGGCGGGCCAGGGGTCGCCCTCCTGCGGGACGGCCGGGCCGCCGGACGCGCGGTAGGCCGCCAGGAAGCGGTTCCACTCGTCGGGCAGGAGCAGCCCGCAGGCGTACCAGGCCGCCGGCCGGGCCAGGTCCCAGGCGGGCACGCCCACGCCGAGGTCGTCGACGTCGATCAGCAGCCAGGGACCGTCGGGGGCGGGGTGGCGTACGAGCTGGCCCAGGTGGAGGTCGCCGTGGCAGAGGGTGGTCGTGTCCGGCATGGCGGCCTCGCCCCGCGCCCAGCCGGGGAGCGTGGCCCAGGCCCGCAGGACGGGAGCGGTGCCCGGGTGACGGGGTGCGGTGGCCCGCAGCCGGGCGACGGCGCGGGCCGCCTTCTCGGGACCGCGCATCACGGGCGTCCCGGCCGCGGGCGACGGGGACCGGTGGAGGCGGGCGAGGAGGGTGGCGGCGGCCTCCCAGGGCGCCGCGTCCGGATCGTCGGGGTCCACGGGGGTGCCGTAGGGCCAGTGGGTGACGAGCCGTCCGTGCAGGTCGGTGGGGGTGAGGTGGAGCGGGGGCAGGAGGATGCCGGGGAAGCGGGCGGCGACGGTGATCCGGAGGGAGAGCTCGGCCGGGTCGGCGTCCGCGGCGTGCGCCTTGGCGACGGTGCCGGCGTGGCGGACGACGGTGGCGTCGGGGCGGTCGGCGAGGGTGGCCGTGCCGCAGGCGCAGGGGGCGGCCGGGGAGGTGTGGGCGTGGGCGGCTGCCCTGGCGTGGGCTGTCAGGGCGGGGAGGAGGGCGTCCGGGTTCACGGGGGTGAGGGTACGGGGGGGGTGGGTGGTGCGGGTGGCTCGGCGCCTCGGTGGGGGTGGGGTGCGTGGCCCGGCGCCGCGGGGTGCCGGGTGAGGGAGCGGGGCCGGGGTGGGACGCGCGGCCCGGCGTTGCCGGGGGTGCCGCCGCGCCCACCCGTGCCGCCCTGGAGGTACCTCCCGGGCCCTTGAGGCCCTGGGGGAGGCACTACTGCCCGCGGCTGCGGCGACTGCAAGGGCGGGGTGGCGGCTCGGGCGGCTGCGGGTGCGGGGGGTGTCGGGGGCAAAAGCAATGCCGGCGCAGCTCCCCAGCTGCGCCGGCATTTTGCCGTCCGCCGCACCCCCGTCCCCACGGGGTTTCATGGATGGATGTCCCCGCCCGGACCGCTCTTCCGGGCCTGGGGGTCGCCTCTCAGCGCCCCAGCATCACACCCACGGACGACGCCTGTGTGGCCACTGTCTCCCACCCGTCGAAGACGAGGAGGAGCAGGACCGCCAGGGGCAGGGCCATGAGGGTCGCCACCACGGGGTGACGACGTCCCTGACGGCGTTGCTCCCGCGTGCGGACCAGCGTCCGCGGTGCCGTCTGGGCCATGGTCCCTCTCCTGACCGTTTCGTTGTCCTTGGCAGCGGCGGGCGTCTGACCTCGGGGGACGAGTGCTGCACCCGCCGCTTGACCTCAAATCTAGGCGTCCGGGGACCGACCGGCGTCATGCCCTCGTACCGATTGCCGGGCCTCCCGGAGGATGAGCCGTCGCCCGCGGTGTACTCCCCTGGGTGGAGACCGGCCGCCGCGTTTCGGGGTCTTCCCGGAAGGGACACTCACCGTCCGGTGACTTCGGTCACGTGCCCGGCGCCCGGGCCGCGCCCTCGGTATCGCCCGGGGGCCCCGCCCGGCGTGATCGCCGTCCCGTGGACCAATCCCCCGCCCCGGCCCGGCGGTTGGGATCACCGGCCGTACCGGGCGCGTATGCCCCCCGGGGGCCTGACCGTCCTTCAACTCTCCCGCCCCGTACCGACAATCCCTCGCCTCGAGAGGGCGCGGCCTCTGCGCGCGGGCGGCCGGGGAAACGTAAGCTGTGGCACGTCACAGGGACCGGGCAGCGGGGATGAACATGGCGATGATGCGCCTGAGGCGCGAGGACCCGCGCGTCGTCGGCTCGTTCAGGCTTCACAGGCGGCTCGGCGCGGGCGGTATGGGCGTGGTCTACCTGGGCTCCGACAAGAAGGGGCAACGGGTCGCGCTGAAGGTCATCCGGCCGGACCTGGCGGAGGACCAGGAGTTCCGCTCCCGGTTCGCCCGCGAGGTGTCGGCGGCCCGGCGGATCCGCGGTGGCTGCACCGCCCGGCTGGTCGCCGCCGACCTGGACGCGGACCGGCCATGGTTCGCGACCCAGTACGTCCCCGGCCCCTCCCTGCACGACAAGGTCGTGGACGAGGGCCCGCTCGGCGCGGCGGACGTCGCCGCCGTGGGGGCCGCCCTGTCCGAGGGCCTGGTCGCCGTGCACGAGGCGGGCGTCGTGCACCGGGACCTGAAGCCGTCCAACATCCTGCTGTCCCCGAAGGGGCCGCGGATCATCGACTTCGGCATCGCCTGGGCGACGGGCGCCTCGACACTCACGCACGTCGGCACGGCGGTCGGCTCCCCCGGCTTCCTCGCGCCGGAGCAGGTGCGCGGGGCGGCCGTCACGCCGGCCACGGACGTGTTCTCCCTCGGTGCCACGCTGGCGTACGCCTCGATGGGCGACTCGCCCTTCGGGCACGGCAGCTCCGAGGTGATGCTGTACCGCGTGGTGCACGAGGAGGCGCAGCTGCACGGGGTTCCGGACGCGCTCGCGCCGCTGGTCCGGGCCTGCCTGGCGAAGGACCCCGACGAGCGGCCCAGCACCCTCCAGCTGTCCCTGCGGCTCAAGGAGATCGCCGCCCGGGAGGCCCAGGGGCTCGCCGACGTACGGCCGCCCGCGCCGCGTTCCGCGGAGGCGGACCGGCCCACGGGACAGCTCGCCGACACCTATCCGGATCGTGAGCGTGCCCAGCGGCGCCCGCAGGGGCAGCAGGGCGGCCACGGCACCCCCGCGCCCCGGGGCACGTCGGGCTCGCGGGGCGGCACGCCCGCGCGCGGCGCCACCCCCGCGCGCGGCAGGGGCCCCTCCTCGCGCGGCGGGGTGCCGTCACGCGGGGGATCGTCCGCGCGGGGCGACGGCGGATCCCGCGGCGGCGTCCCACGCGGCGGTCGCGCGGGGTCCCGGTCCGCGGGCCGGCCCACGCCCGCCTCACGCGACACCGGACGGAACGGCACCCGCTCCGGCGGCGGCCGGGCCGGGGCACGCGGCGGGTCCGGCCGACCGGGGCCGAGGCCCACGGGGACCCGGCTGCGTCCGGCGAATCCGCGGCTGCTGCGGCAGCGGCTGTTCGTGTTCGTGGTGGTGACGCTGCTGGTCGCCCTGGGGATCGCCGCCGCGCAGGGCTGCCAGGGACCGGCCCGGGGTCTGGGCGACGACCCGGGCGGGGTGCGGGTCCAGCAGGGACAGGCCGACGTACGCGCCGACGGGCCGGGGCCCGGGGCGTCCGGGCTCTGACCTGCCGGCCCTCCCCTGTGCTTCGCTCCCGGGGTGCGGGGTCAGGCGGCTCCCGGCCGGGTGGCGTAGAAGACGACCGCCGAGGCGGCCGCCACGTTGAGGGAGTCGACGCCGGCGTCCATCGGGATGCGTACGTGTTCGTCGGCCGCGTCGAGGGCCCCGGGAGTGAGGCCGGTGCCCTCCGTGCCGAAGAGCAGGGCGAGCTTCCCGTGCTTCCGAGCGGCGAGTTCGTCGAGCGTGACGGCCCGGTCGCTCAGGCAGAGCGCGGCGACCGTGAAACCCCCGGAGCGCAGCGTGCCGAGGTCGTCCGGCCAGGACTCCAGACGGGTCCACGGCACCTGGAAGACGGCACCCATCGACACCTTCACGGACCGGCGGTAGAGCGGGTCCGCGCAGCGCGGGGTGAGCAGGACCGCGTCGACGCCGAGGGCGGCGGCGTTGCGGAAGGCGGCGCCGACGTTGGCGTGGTCGACGATGTCCTCGAGGACGGCGACGCGGCGGACCGTGCCCTCCTCCCGCCCGGCAGCGGCGGTGCGCAGCAGGTCGGACACCGTGGGCAGCGGTTCGCGCCGCATGGAGGCGAGGGCGCCGCGGTGCACGTGGTAGCCGGTGACCTGTTCGGCGAGCGCGGGATCCACCACGTACACCGGAGCGGGGGTGGCGTCGATGACGTCGCGCATGACGTCGACCCACTTGGCCGACAGCAGCATCGACCGCATCTCGCAGCCCGCCTGGGCGGCCCGCCGGATCACCTTCTCGCCCTCGGCGATGAACAGGCCCTCGGCGGGTTCGCGGCGGCGGCGCAGCTG
This sequence comes from Streptomyces sp. NPDC127100, assembly GCF_042724095.1. Lineage (NCBI taxonomy): Bacteria > Bacillati > Actinomycetota > Actinomycetes > Kitasatosporales > Streptomycetaceae > Streptomyces > Streptomyces sp. NPDC127100. The sequence continues at coordinate 3,853 of NZ_JBHXFL010000010.1, read as the reverse complement.
GACGTCGGTCAGGTTGGTGTAGTCGTGCAGACGGGGGTCGTCGGGGTCACGGAGGACGATGGGTTCGGCCATGTCACGCGGTTCCCTGCGGACCCTGGTGGACGACGTCGCCGACGACGATGACCGCGGGCGGCCTGACCTCCTGGGCGACGACGGTCTCGGCGACCGTGGCGAGGGTGGCGTCGACCCGCCGCTGGGCGGCGGTCGTGCCCTCCTGCACCATGGCGACCGGCGTGTCCGGGGACCTGCCGTGCGCGACGAGGGTGTCGGCGATCCGGCCGATCTTGTCGACACCCATGAGGATGACGAGCGTGCCGGTCAGCTTCGCGAGCGACGGCCAGTCGACCAGGGAGCGCTCGTCGTCGGGGGCCACATGGCCGCTGACGACGGTGAACTCGTGGGCGACACCCCGGTGGGTGACGGGGATGCCGGCCGCGCCGGGGACCGAGATGGAGCTGGAGATGCCGGGGACGACCGTGCACGGGATGCCCGCCTCGGCCAGCGCCTGGGCCTCCTCCATGCCCCGCCCGAAGACGAACGGGTCGCCGCCCTTCAGCCGGACGACCGATCTGCCCTGCTTGGCGTGCTCGATCAGCGCGTTGTTGATGGCCTCCTGCGCCATGAACCGGCCGTAGGGGATCTTCGCCGCGTCGATGACCTCGACGTGCGGCGGCAGTTCGGCGAGCAGGTCGCGGGGGCCGAGCCGGTCGGCGATGACGACGTCGGCCTCGGCGAGCAGGCGGCGGCCGCGGACGGTGATCAGGTCCGGGTCGCCGGGGCCGCCGCCGACCAGGGCGACGCCGGCGGTGCGGGTGCGGTGGTGCGGGGCGACGAGGGTGCCGTCGCGCAGGCCCTCCACGACGGCGTCGCGGATGGCGGCGGTGTGGCGGGGGTCGCGGCCCCGGGCGTCGGTGGTGAGGACGGCGACCGTCACGCCCTCGCTGGTGCCGGTGGCCGGGGTCCAGGCGGTGGCCGCGTCGGCGTCGTCGGAGCGCACGCACCACACGCGGTGCCGTTCGGCCTCCGCGGAGGCCGCGGTGTTGGCGGCGGTGTCGCTGGTGGCGATCAGGGCGTACCAGGCGTCCGCGAGGTCGCCCTCGGTGTACGGGCGCTTCTCCCAGGTGATCTCGCCCGCGTCCGCCATGGCCTCGACCGAGGGGGTCGCCGCGGGAGAGACGAGGCGGATGTCCGCGCCGGCGGCGATGAGTGCCGGGAGACGGCGCTGGGCGACCTGTCCGCCGCCGAGGACGACCACACGGCGGCCGGTGAGGCGGAGGCCTACGGGGTAGGCGGGGTGTTCGGCCATGAGGGGACGGCTCCTCTTGCGGCGGTGGCGCTGACGTGCGGATTTTACGGCCGGGCGGCCGCGGGGACGCGGGGGGTCCGGTGGTTGGACGGCGTCGCCCGGTGCGGGCGCCGGACAGGGCCGCGCCAGGTCGGCAGGGGGACCGGCGCGGTGCCGGGCCCCCTGCGTGGTGCGAGCGCTACTTCTCGGTGACGCCCGCCGAGTCGAACGTCGCCACCTCGTGCATCGCCCGCGCCGTGCTCTGCACCATCGGCAGGGCGAGCAGCGCGCCGGTGCCCTCGCCGAGGCGGAGGTCGAGGTCGACCAGGGGGCGCAGGCCCAGCTTGTTGAGCGCGGCGACGTGACCGGGCTCGGCGCTGCGGTGCCCCGCGATGCAGGCCGCGAGGACCTCGGGGGCGATCGCGCGGGCCACGAGCGCGGCCGCGCCGGCGCTGACGCCGTCCAGGATCACCGGGGTGCGCAGGGAGGCGCCGCCGAGCAGCAGGCCGACCATGGCCGCGTGCTCGAAGCCGCCGATCGCCGCGAGCACGCCGATGGGGTCGGCCGGGTCCGGCTGGTGGAGTTCCAGCGCGCGGCGCACGACCTCGGTCTTGCGGACGAGGGTCTCGTCGTTGATTCCGGTGCCGCGGCCGGTGACCTCGGCGGGGTCGGCACCGGTGAACACGGAGATCAGGGCGGCGGACGCGGTGGTGTTCGCGATGCCCATCTCGCCGGTGAGCAGTGCCTTGTTGCCGGCCGCCACCAGGTCGCGGGCGGTCTCGATGCCGACCTCGATGGCCTGCTTGGCCTCCTCACGGGTCATCGCGGGGCCGGTGGTCATGTCGGAGGTGCCCGCGCGGACCTTGCGGGGCAGCAGCCCCGGGGTGGCGGGCAGGTCGGCGGCGACACCGACGTCCACGACGCAGACCTCGGCGCCGACCTGGGTGGCGAACGCGTTGCACACCGCTCCCCCGCCGAGGAAGTTGGCCACCATCTGGGCGGTGACCTCCTGCGGCCAGGGGGTGACGCCCTGGGCGTGCACTCCGTGGTCGCCGGCGAAGACCGCGACGGCCGCGGGCTCCGGGACGGGCGGCGGGCACTGGCGGGACAGCCCGGACAGCTGCGCGGAGATGATCTCCAGCATGCCGAGCGCGCCGGCCGGCTTGGTCATGCGCTTCTGGCGCTCCCAGGCCTCGCCGAGCGCCTTGGCGTCCAGCGGGCGGATCTGTGCGACGGTCTCGGCGAGCAGGTCGTGGGGTTCCTCTCCGGGCAGGGCGCGGCGGCCGTACGTCTCCTCGTGCACGACCCACGACAGCGGGCGGCGCTTGGACCAGCCGGCCTGCATCAGCTCGGGCTCGTCCGGGAACTCGTCGACGTACCCGACGCACAGGTAGGCGACGACCTCCAGGTGTTCGGGCAGGCCGAGGGCGCGGACCATCTCGCGCTCGTCGAAGAAGCTGACCCAGCCGACGCCGAGGCCCTCGGCGCGGGCGGCGAGCCAGAGGTTCTCGACGGCGAGCGCGGAGGAGTACGGCGCCATCTGCGGCTGGGTGTGCCGGCCCAGGGTGTGCCGGCCGCCGCGGGTGGGGTCGGCGGTGACGACGATGTTGACGGGCGTGTCGAGGATGGCCTCGATCTTCAGTTCCTTGAACTGCTTGGCCCGGCCCTTGGGCAGGGACTTGGCGTAGGCGTCGCGCTGACGCATCGCCAGTTCGTGCATCGCGCGCCGCGTGTCGGCGGAGCGGATGACGACGAAGTCCCAGGGCTGCGAGTGGCCGACGGAGGGCGCGGTGTGCGCGGCCTCCAGGACGCGGAGCAGCACCTCGTGCGGGATGGGGTCGCCGCGGAAGCCGTTGCGGATGTCCCGGCGTTCACGCATGACCTTCAGGACGGCCTCGCGCTCGGCGTCGTCGTAGGCGGGGGCCGCCGGGCCGGTGGAGCGTCGTACGTCCGTCCCCACGGCCGTGTCCGCGTCGTGCGGGTCCTCCTGGTCGGCGGCCCGGGTGTCCAGGTCGTCGGCGTTCTGTGCGACCTCGGCGTCGGCCTCCCGCGGGGCGGGAATCCCGGCCACCGGGTCCTGAGCCGGTGCGGCCGGGGCCTCCGGCGGGAGCACGAGGGCCTCGGGCGGGGTCGGGGCGAGATGCGGGGTGGTGGGCACCTGGCCGCCGTCGACCGGCATGAACCGGCCCACGGGCTGGTCGAGGTCGGGCGCCTGGCCGGCGGCCGGCTCGGCGTGGGGTTCGGCGTGCGTCTGCGGCGCCGCGTCGGCGGTCGGCAGGGACTGGGGCCCCTGGGCGGGGTGCGGGAGGTCCGGGTGGTCCTGCACGGGGGCGGCCTCCTCGGCCACGAACGCCGCGGGGGCGGTCGTGGGGTCCACCGGTGCCTCGGGCGACGGTCCGGGCACTGCGGGCGCCTGGACGTCCTGGCCTACGGTCTCGCCGGCCGGCTGGGGCTGCGGCACGGGTGCCGGGCCCGGCTCGGCCGTCGCGGCCGGCTCCGGGGCGGTGGGCTCGGCCGTCGCGGCCGGCTCCGGGGCGGTGGGCTCGGCCGTCGCGGCCGGCTCCGGGG
>NZ_JBHXFL010000009.1:134149-185224 GCF_042724095.1 Streptomyces sp. NPDC127100 | reverse complement strand
GGCCGCCGTCACGGCCCGCGCGACGGACGCCGGGGTGCGGCTGGCGGCCTACGTGTCACCGCCGGCCGGCGAGGCCGCACCCGACGCGGACGCACTGCTGGACTTCCTGCGCACCCGGCTGCCGGACCACATGGTGCCCCATGCCTGTCTCGTCCTGGACCGGCTGCCGTCCACCTCGACCGGCAAGGTCGACCGCAAGGCCCTGCCGGAGCCCCGCTTCGAGGCCGACGGACCGGCCCCGCCCCGGGACGAGACGGACCGCCGGATCGTCGCGGTGTGGCAGGAGGTCCTGGGGCGCGCGGACTTCGGGATCCGGGACAACTTCTTCGACCTGGGCGGCCACTCCCTGCTGATCCCCCAGGTCGTGCTCCGGGTCAACCGCGAGCTGGGTGTCACGTTGCCGCTGCGCGTGCTGTTCCGCTCCCAGACCGTACGGGCGCTGGCGGACGAGGTGCGCGCGGCCGGCACCGGCCGCCCGGTGACCGAGACCAGTCGTTCGGAAGTCGATGCCTGACCGCATCGCGTCGAAAGGATCAGTGTGGCTTTCGCCCCCAGCACCCGACCGGAGGTCTACGACCTGCTCGCGGTCGGCTTCGGACCGTCCAACCTGGCGCTCGCCGTCGCCGCCCGCGAACACCGGGAGGCCCTGCCGGAGGGGGACCCGCTCACCATCGGTTTCCTGGAGCGCAAACCGGCCTTCGGCTGGCACCGCGGCATGCTGCTCGACGGCGCCACCATGCAGGTCAGCTTCCTGAAGGACCTGGCCACGCTGCGCAATCCCGCCAGCCGGTTCACCTTTCTCACCTATCTGCACGAGCGGGAACGGCTGGTGGACTTCGTCAACCACAAGACGTTCTTCCCGACCCGGATCGAGTTCCACGACTACCTCGAATGGGCCGCCACCCAGGTCGCCGACCAGGTGGAGTACGGCGTCGAGGTCGTCGACGTCCGGCCGGTGTCCGCCGGCGGAGACGTGGAGTACCTCGACGTCGTGGGCCGCCGCCCGGACGCCCCGGGCGAACTCGTCGTGCGGCGCACCCGCAACCTGGTGATCGGCGCCGGCATCTCCCCCGTCCTGCCCCCGGGCGTCGAGGGTTCCGACCGCGTCTGGCACAGCTCCGAACTGCTCGACAGGCTGCCCTCGGCCGGGGACGCGCGGCGGTTCGCGGTCGTCGGGGCCGGACAGTCCGGCGCCGAGGTGACCGCCCATCTCCACGACCGGTTCCCCGACGCCGAGGTCCACGCGGTGTTCACCCGCTACGGCTACAGCCCGGCGGACGACTCGCCCTTCGCCAACCGGGTCTTCGACCCGGGCGCCGTGGACGACTTCCACCGGGCTCCCGCCGCGGTCAAGGAGATGTTCTACGCCTACCACTCCAACACCAACTACTCGGTGGTCGACCTGGAGCTCATCGAGGACCTGTACCGCCGCGTCTACGCCGAGCGCGTCCGGGGCGACTCCCGGCTGCGCATCCACCACATGGCGCGGATGGCGCACGTGGTGACCAAACCCGACCACGCCCTGCTGACCGTCGAGACGCTCCTCGACGGACGGCAGCACGACCTGGAGGTCGACGTCGTCGTCTGCGCCACCGGGTACGAGCCGATGGACCCGGCGGCGATCCTCGGCGAGACGGCCGGGTTGTGCGCGCGCACCGACGACGGCCGGTTCCGGGTCGAGCGCGACTACCGCGTGACCACCGGCGAGCACGTCCGCTGCGGGATCTACCTGCAGGGCGGGACCGAGCACACCCATGGCATCTCCTCGTCACTCCTGTCGACGGCCGCCGTACGGGCCGGCGAGATCGTCGACTCGGTGGCACGCGGAAGGGCGGCCGACCGTGTTCGTACCTGAGGCGTTCGCACCACCGGAACCCGGCTGGATCACCGAGCTGATCCGTGGCTTCCCCCTCGCCACCCTCGTCACCCACGGCCCGCGCCGGCCGTACGTCACCCATCTGCCGGCCCTCCTGGAGGCCGATGTCGAGGGGACCGGGGAGGCGCCGGCCGACCTGGTCGGCACCCGGATGTACGGCCACCTCAACCGGGCCAATCCGCACTGGGAGGGGCTGGCCGGGCCCTCGGAGGCGGTCCTGGTCTTCCAGGGGCCCCACGGCTACGTCTCACCGACCGTCTACCGCGCCGAGCCCGCCGCGCCGACGTGGAACTTCACCGCCGTCCACGTGCAGGGCACGCTGCGCCGCATCGAGTCCCCGGAACGCACCCTGGAGATCGTCCGGGCCACCGTGGCGACGTACGAGCGCGAACAGGGCACGGGCTGGGACATGCGGTCGTCGCTGGGCTACTTCGACCGGTTGCTGCCGGGGGTCGGCGCGTTCGAGATCGACATCGTCTCCGTCGACGGGATGTTCAAGCTGAGCCAGGACCAGTCGCCCGAACGACGCACCCGCGTCTCCGACGCGTTCGCGCGCAGCGGCCGGGGCCTGCACGGCGAACTGGCCGCACTGATGGGCCGCCTCGGCACCCCACCACGGGAGGGCACCGATGGACCTCGTTGACCGCTTCCACCGGCAGGTGGCGCTCACCCCTGACGCCGTCGCCCTCGTCGACGACGGCCACCGCACCACGTACCGCGAACTGGACGAAGGGGCGAACCGGCTGGCCCACCGGCTGCGGGCGCACGGCATCGGGAACGAGGCCGTCGTCGGATCGCACCTCCCGCGCGGCCGGGAGGCGATCACCGGACTGCTGGCGATCATGAAGGCGGGTGGCGTCTACCTGCCGCTCGACCGGGCGCACCCGCACGACAGGCTGGAGTACATGGTCGCCGTCTCCGGTGCCCGGCTCGTCCTGGGCGCGGCCGGGTTCGGCGTGCCGGCCCTGCTGCCCGGCCCCGAGACCGACGCCCTGCCGGCCACCGCGCCCGAGCGCCCCTCGTCACCCGACGGCCTGCTCTGCGTGATCTTCACCTCGGGCTCCATGGGACGCCCCAAGGGCATCGGCCTGCCGTCACGGACGATCGAGAACGTCGCCGACTGGGCCATGCGCGTCCCCGGCCCCCGCGTCTGCGCCCAGTTCTGCTCGCTGGGATTCGACATGTCCCTCCAGGAGGTCTTCGGCACCCTGCTCGCAGGCGGCCGCCTCGTCACGGTGGACGAGGAACGGCGCACGGACCCCTTCCTGCTGCTGGACCTGCTGGAACGTGAACGGGTCGAACGGCTCTACCTGTCGCCGAGCTTCCTGCGGCAGCTCGCCGGCGCCCACCTGAGCCGGCCCGGCCGCCCCCGGCTCGCCCTGCGCGAGGTGATCGCGGCGGGCGAGGTGCTGCGGGTCACCGACGAGGTGCGCCGGTTCCTCACCGAGACCGGGGCGGCGCTGGAGAACCAGTACGGGCCCTCGGAGACCCACCAGGCGACGGCCAACCCCCTGCCGGGGCGACCGGCGGACTGGGCCGCCGCTCCCGCCCTGGGCGGTCCGATCCCGAATGCGACGGTCCATCTCCTCGACGAGCGGCTGCGCCCCGTCGACGAGGGCGAGGTGTACATCGGCGGGCGTGGCGTCGCCCGTGGCTACGTCGGGCAGCCCGGGCCGACCGCGGAGCGGTTCGTTCCCGACCCCTTCGCCGGCCGGCCCGGCTCCCGCATGTACCGCACCGGCGACCGGGCTCGCCGCACCGCCGCCGGCCTGGAGTTCCTCGGCCGGTACGACGACCAGGTCAAGGTGCGCGGCTTCCGGGTGGAACCCGCCGAGGCCGAAGCGGTCCTCGCCGGGCACCCGGAGGTGCGCGAGGCCGCGGTGGTCGCGCGCCGCACCCCGGACGGGTCGTGGCGGCTGGACGGCTACGCGGCCGGCTCCGCGGACTCCGCGGCGCTGCGCGCCTACGTGGCGGAACGGCTGCCCGACTACCTGGTCCCGGCGACGATCCAGCGGCTGGACCGCCTGCCGCTCAACCAGAACGGCAAGGTCGACCGGGCGGCACTGCCCGCACCCGGCAGCCGGGAACCCGACACGCCGTACACCGCGCCGGGCAACGACCAGGAACGCATCCTGTGCGCGGTCTTCGCCGAGGTGCTCGGCGTCGAACGGGTCGGGGTCGACGACGAGTTCACGGAGCTGGGCGGCAACTCGCTGGCCGCCGCGCGCGTCGCCACCCGGATCCTCACCGAGTTCCAGGTACGGCTGCCGGTGAGTCTGGTGTTCCGCGAGGCGACCGTGCGCCGGCTGGCCCGGGCCGTCGAGGACGCGGTCATCGAGGAGATCCGCATGCTGGACGCGGCGGAGATCGAGGCCCTGGCGGTACCGGGGGAGGACACATGACGGACCGGAGGCGGTGATGCGCGTCGGAGTGCTGATCCTCCCGGCCGAGTCCTGGAGCGTGTCCGCCCCGTACTGGCGCATGGCCGAGGAGATGGGCTTCGACCACGCCTGGACGCACGACCACCTCGCGTGGCGGGACCTGATGGACCGCCCCTGGTTCGCCGCCCTGCCCACCCTCGCGGCGGCGGCCGGGGTGACCCGGACCCTGCGGCTGGGCACCCTCGTCTGCACACCCAACTACCGGCACCCGGTCACCCTCGCCAAGGAGGCCGTCGCCCTGGACGACCTCTCCGAGGGGCGGATGATCCTCGGCCTGGGCGCCGGAGTGGACGGTCCCGACGCCCGGGTGCTCGGCGAGCCGGCGGTGGACGCGCCCACCCGAACGGCCCGCTTCGCCGAGTTCACCGACCTGACCGACCGTCTGCTCCGGCAGGACGTCACGGACTTCGAAGGCCGCTTCTACCGCGCCGACGGGGCCCGGATGCACCCCGGTTGCCGGCAGCGCCCACGGCTGCCGCTCGCCGTCGCCGCCACCGGTCCGCGCGCCATGCGCACGGCCGCCCGCCACGCGGACGTCTGGATCACCAACGGCACCTCGCCGCACCCGGGGCTGCGCGCCGCCACCGTGGACTCGGCCGTCGTGCGGCATCAGTTGGAGCGGTTCGACGAGGCGTGCGCGCGGGTCGGCCGCGACCCGGCCGGAGTCGCACGGCTCGTCTACCACGGCGACCGCACGCACTCCGCGCTGCGATCGGCCGGCGCGTTCGCCGAACTCGCGGGGCGCTACGCCGAACTGGGCGTGACCGACCTGGTCGTCCCCTTCCCCCGGACGGAGCCGCCGCACCAGGCCGACCTCTCCGTCCTCGAGCGAGTCGCCACCGACATCCTGCCCGCGCTGCAGGCGCGTCAGAACCGAACAGAAGGGTAAGCCCCCGTGTCCGACGCCCACCCGGAACACATCGGCACCGTGCGCAACGCACTGGCCCGCCACCACGCCGGCCTCCAGGCCGCCGCACGGCGCCTGACGGCACTGCGGGATGCCTCCGCGCCTCTGCCGGTGCCGCTGGCGCTGCCGGAACCCGACGAGGTGTCCCGCCGTTTCACGGACGTCACCGACGTCGCCCTCACCCGGCTCGCCGAGGACCTGTACCTACTGGACCTGATGCGCAGCCCCGGTACCCGTACCACCAAGACCTTCGCCTCGCTGACCATGGTCGCCCGTGCCGTGGACCACGTCCGGCGCACCGGTGAGCGCATCGTCTTCCTCACCCCCACCTCCGGCAACAAGGGCAGTGCCCTGCGCGACGCCGTCGCCCGGGCCTACGCCACCGGATTCGCCCGCCCCGAGGAACTCCGCGTGGTGATGGTCGCGCCCTCCGCGTCGACGGCCAAGCTGCGCGGCGGCCCGCTGTCCGAGGACTCCGCCCTGCGCGCGGCCAACCCGGTGGCCCTGGCCGACGTCGACACCCCGGCCGGGGTGAAGGACCTCGCCAGGGAGGTCGTCGACCAGTACGCCGAGGAGGCCCTGGCCGGCACCGGGTTCCGCTGCTGGTACACCCTCGACCTGGACAACTACCGGGTGGCCGACTCCGTACGCGCCTTCGCCGAGGCCGAACTCCTGCCGCTCCTCCCGGACTCCCCGCCCCGCTGGCACGCGCACGCGGTCTCCAGCGGATACGGACTGCTCGGCTACCACCTCGGCCACCAGGTGCTCACCGACGGCCTGCACCCGGGCCTGCCGGCTCCCGCCCGGCACCCGGGATTCTTCCTCGTCCAGCAACTCGCGACGGCCGACATGGTCGTCAGCACCCTCGGCAGGGAAGTGCCCCGCTACACCCACGACCCCGCCGCCGCGCTGTGGCGCCAGAGCGGCGACCCGGCGTTCCCCGCCGTCACGGACGACCCGGCCGAGGTCCTCGACCCCACCTTCTACACCAAGAGGCCGGTCACCTCCCGCGACATCGATCCGCTGATAGCGCGCCACGGCGGCGGCGGAGTCGTGGTGTCCCGGCGTGAGTGCCTCGACCGGCTGGACCGGGTCCGGGACCTCGCCGCCGGGGCGGGCGTGACCATCGACGGCGACCCCGCGCGCATCCGCGAATGGTCCCTGATCAAGGTGCTCACCGGCGTCCTGATCGCCCGCGAACGCGGCCTGGTCCCGCCCGGCACCCAGATCGTCGCCCACGCGTCCGGCTACTACACCGACGAGACGGTTCCCCCGCTCGCCGTGGAGCACACCGAACCCGTACGCACCGCACAGGAGCTGGCGAAGGTGCTCACCGCCTCGGTCGGCGCATGAGCGTGGCCGCGGAAGGGCGCTACCGCTGGCACAACAGCACCGACCCGCGGCTGGTGCGGCTGCACCACGCCGTCGACACGCTCACCACCCTCCGCCCCAGGGTGACGGTCTCGTACCCCGAGGACGGCACGCTCACCGTCGCGTACGCCGGACTCGACGCCGGGCTCGACCACGTACTGCCCTTCCTGGAGCAGCGGCGCGGCCCCACCGCGCTGCGGGAGGAGCGGCGCACCACCTGGGCGCGGCTCGCCGCCCACGGTGTGCCGGAGGCGGACCTGCTCGCCGTGGGCTGCCCGGCGGGACGCACGTTCCGGCCGCCGGCCCGGCAGCCCACGGTCGTCGCCCCCTTCCGCATCGGTCTGGTGGTGCCCCTGGACACCGACCGCACGGCCGTCCCGGCCCGTCTCTCCCGCAAGTCCCGCCAGCAGTACCAGCGCGAGCAGCGGACTCTCGACCGTACTCTCGAAGTGGGCACCACCAGGGTGGACTTCGCCTTCTTCTACGACCGCATGCACCGCCCGACCATGCTCCGCAGACACGGCGCGGCCACCCGCTCCGTGCCGCGGGAGACCGCCTGGCAGAGCCTCTTCCGGCACGGTGTGCTCTTCTTCCTGCGCGAGCGGGGCGAGCGGGTCGCCGGGATGCTGTGCAGGCTGGAGCCCGGCACGCTCGTCCTGCGGCTGGCCGGGGTGCTCGACGGCTCCGCGGAGCGTTACCGCTCCGGCACGTACATCGCGCTGTACGTCGCCATCCTGGAGTGGGCACAGCGGGAGGGGCTGCGCCGGGTCGACCTGTCCGGCGCCGAGCCCTTCCTCAGCAAGGGCATCGTCCAGTTCAAACGCAAGCTGCACCCGCACGTGGCGTCGCCCGCGACGCACTTCACGGGCAAGCGGTTGTGGCTCTGGGTGCGCCGGGACACTCCCGCCGTGCGGGATTTCCTCGTCGCCAATCCCGTTCTGGCGCAGGAGCGGGGCGGGCTGCGCGCCACGTACTTCCACGACAGCCACCGGGCGCCGCGGACGGACCTGCGCTGGGAGACCAGCGGTGTCGTGGGCGCCACTCGGGTCGATCTCGACGATTTCCTGACGGGAGTGCCATGTGCGGTATCACGGGCTGGGTCGACTTCACCCGGGACCTCAGGCTGGAGCGGCCGACCGTCGAGGCCATGACCGCCACCCTCGGCCGGCGCGGTCCCGACGCCTCCGGAACCTGGTTCTCCCCGCACGCCGCGATCGGCCACCGCAGGCTCTCGGTGCTCGACCTCGACGGCGGTCGCCAGCCGATGGAGGCCGTCCGCGCCCCGGACCGCCCGCCCGTCGTCCTCACCTACAGCGGTGAGGTCTACAACTACCGTGAGCTGCGGCGGGTGCTGACCTCGCGCGGGCACCGGTTCACCACCGAGTCCGACACCGAGGTGGTCCTGCGCGCCTACCTGGAGTGGGGGGCCGGCTTCGTCGACCACCTCGTCGGGATGTACGCGCTGGGCATCTGGGACGCCGAGCGCGAGGAGCTGCTGCTCGTCCGCGACCGGCTCGGCGTCAAGCCCCTCTACTACCACCCGCGGCCGGGCGGCGTGCTGTTCGCCTCGGAGCCCAAGGCCGTACTCGCCAACCCGCTGTTCCGCGCGCGGACCCGGCTCGAGGCGCTGCCCGTCCTGTTCAACCCCCGGCTGCTGATGCCCGGGGAGACCCCGCTGAGCGACCTGTACCAGGTCCCGCCCGGCCATCTCGTCCGGGTCGACCGCTCCGGGGTGCACACCTCCCCCTACTGGCGGCTCGTCGCCCACGAGCACACCGACGACGAGGCCACGACCGTCGCCCGCGTCCGCGACCTGCTGACCCGCATCGTCTCGGAACAGATGGTCGCCGACGTCCCCCGCTGCACCCTGCTGTCCGGCGGTCTCGACTCCAGCGCGCTCACCGCGCTCGCGGCCGTCGGCAACCCCGGGCTCACCTCCTACTCCATGGAGTTCGAGGACGCCGACTCGGACTTCCGGCCCACTCCCCTGCGACCGGAACGCGACGCGCCGTACGCCCACGCCGCCGCCAAGCACATCGGCACCGAGCACATCGAGGTGCTGATCGACCCCGCCCGGCTGCCGGACGCCGTACCGGCCGCGCTCGCCGCGCGCGACCTGCCGAGCCTGGGCCAGTTCGACGCCTCGATGTACCTCCTGTTCGCACGCGTCCGGGAGCGCTTCACCGTCGCGCTGTCCGGGGAGGCGGCGGACGAGGTGTTCGGCGGCTACCCGTGGTTCTTCGACCCCGCCACCGTCCGGGGCGACACCTTCCCGTGGCTGGGCAACGGCCCCCGCCTCACCGACTGCCTGGCCCCGGACGTCCGCGCCCGGGTGCGGCCGGAGGACGACGAACACGACCGCTACGCCACCCTCGTCGCCCGCGCGCCCCGCCTGGACGGCGAGACGGGGCTCGAGGCCCGCATGCGCGAGGTGCTGTACCTCAGCCTCCAGGGCCCGCTCACCTACCTCCTGGACCGCAAGGACCGGATGAGCATGGCCGTCGGCCTGGAGGTGCGGGTGCCCTTCTGCGACCACCGGCTCCTGGAGTACGTCTGGAACGTGCCCTGGAAGACGAAGACCGGGGACGGCCGCGAGAAGAGCGTGCTGCGCGCCGCCGTCGCCGGCCTGCTGCCCACCGAGGTACTCGACCGCCGCAAGAGCGCCTACCCCGCGACCTTCGCGCCCGCGTACGGGGAGCGGGTCCGGGCCGAACTCGACGCGTTGCTGTCCGACCCGGACTCCCCCCTGGCCGGCCTGCTGGACGCCGGGGCGATCCGACGTCTCGGGGCGCGCAGGGGCCCCCTGATGGCCGTCGCCGACACGCTCCACCTGCTGCTGCCGCTGATCGAAGTGGACCGCTGGATGCAGGCCTACGACGTCGCGCTGGAGTGACCGGCGAGGAGGTCCGCCCGGTCGAGGTGGTCACGCCGGCCGAGCAGCTCCCACCGCCGCAGCGCCAGGGGCACGTTCCCCTCCTGCCACAGGCGGCGGTGGAAGTCGGCGAAGTCGGCGCCGGCCGGCAGCTCCGCGATCAACTCGTTGATCTGCAGCTTCCCGACCTGGTAGCTGAGTGCCTGCCCGGGGTTGCCGGCGAAGAACACCGCCTCCTCCCAGGCGGTCCGGCGGTCCGCCAGCACCACGTCCAGCCGCTCGGCCGCCTCCTCGATGGTCAGCTCGCCCGTGGCCAGGCCGATGTCGACCTCCGCGCGCAGTGCCCGCAGCCGGAGGAATCCGACGATCGTCAGGGCGCTGTGCGGGGCGTCGTCGAACAACCCCGCCGACAGCAGCAGCTCCTCCTGGTGGAAGGCGACGCCCTCGTTCGGCGTCGAGTCGTAGAAGTGCCGGCGCACCGGGTCGGGATGCCGCCACGACAGCGCGAGCTGCTGGGCGTGCACCCCCTCGTGGCAGATGCCGAGCCGGGGGTCGAGCGCGTCCGCGTACGGGAAGTACGGCAGGTCGGGGCGTGGTTCCGGGACGTACCGCACGGCGTCCTGCCCGGGTCGTTCCCTGGAGGTGAGGTCGTCGCACACCCCCAGCCAGGTGAGTGGCGCCAGGTAGGCGGGCATCGGCACGAACCGGTAGCGGCGCAGGTCCTGCGGATCGCGGAACAGCCCGCGTTCGGCGAGGAAGGCGCGCATCTCCCGCTCGGCCGCCTCCTGCCGGGCCACCTGGTGGCCGACGGTGGCCGGCAGACGGGCCGGCGGCAGGTCGCGGTGCCGTGCGCGCAGCGCCTTCTCCAGGACCGCGGCCCGGTCCCACTCCTGCCGCGCCATCGCGCGGATGCGCTCGGGACGGTACGGCAGCAGCGCCACCCGGTGCAGCAGCAGGTCCAGGTCGTCCACGCGGGTGTCCGGCGCGAAGCCGGCCTGTGCGTCGGCGAGCCAGCGGCGGTAGTCGGCCAGTGCCCGTGCGGCCGTCTCCGTCGCCTCGGGCAGTGCGCGCGCCACGTCCGGGGACAGCAGGTGCGGCGCGAGTGCCCGCATGGCCTCGGTCAGCCGTTCCCCGGCGCGGTCGAGAGCGCGGACGGCCGACCGGGCGAACGGCCGCGCCGCGTGTCCCGCGAGGTTCTCCCGGGCGTGCCGCAGCGTCTCGGGCACCCGCCGCAGATGGCGCAGGACCGCCTCGGCCCGCTCCCCGGCGAACGCCCGCCTGTCGAGCAGGACCTCGTACAGCGGTACCAGCGCCTGGTCGACGTAGAAGCACGGATTGCGCTGCCAGCCCCGCAGGTGGTCGAGCTCCCAGCGCACTCGCGCCAGCGCCGACCCGAGCAGCCGGGTGTTCACCCCGTCCGGAGCCCCGTGCAGAGCCTCCTCGAACTCCCGGAGTCTGCGGCCCCGTTCCCGTACGGCCTCGGCGGACCAGTCGGCCACCCACCCCGGGGGCCGCTCCACCCGCGGCAGGTCGTCGCCCGAGTCGGGTCGGGTCTCCTCCCGCCAGGCCCAGAACTTCTCCGCCAGGGCGGTCGTCTCGTCCACGGTGGCCCCTCACGTCATGGGGGTCATGCCTCCCCGGACATGACGTGTGCGACCTACCCAGTGCCGCGGTCCCGTCCACCTCCGTCGTCGCACCGGCATGGTCTTCCCGGCGACCGCCGCGCGGTGCCGCGCCGGGTCACAGGTCCTCGGAGCCGCCCAGGCCCGTGAGGGCGCCGACCGGGTCGAGGTCGGGGGTGCCGCGGGGCCACCAGTCGTCGCGGCCCGGTTCGGACTCGTAGGCGTACCACAGCCCGGTCCGGCCCAGGCGGAGTTGCAGGTGCCCCGCGGGATGCGTCAGGTGGTTGCGCGAGGGGCGGAAGGCGGGGAGGTCGGCCGCGAGCAGCAGGGGGCGGGCGCGGTCGAAACGGCCGGCCGGCGGGTCCCAGGGCTCCTCCAGCACGGCGAGACCGTCGAGGCCGCCCTGGCGCCAGGCGGCCACGGCACGCGCCAGCTCGGACGTGCTGCGGCCGGCGGCCCGGGCCAGGGCGGAGTACAGCGCGCGGGAGCCGGCGGTGAGGCCGGAGCCGGGGCGTGCGGCGGCGTGCCGGACGGCGTCCTGCCACAGCGTCAGGCCGCCGACCGGATCGCGTCCCGTGGTCAGCAGGACGTGGGCCCGGGCGGCGGCATCGGTGGCCAGCTGGTCCAGCGCGAAGGGGTCCGGGCCGCCCGGTGCCGCCGGGTAGGCGGGGGGCTGTTCGGGGTGCGGGGGCGCGGGCAGCGGCGCCGGGAGGGGCGGGAGCGGCCGCGCGGCCAGTGCCTCGGTGGCCCGGACGCCGGGCAGGGGCGCCGGGCCCTTGTCCTGGGCGGCACGGGCGGCGCGGGCCGCGCTGAGCCGGGACAGGGCGTCGAGGAGCTCGCGTTCGCCCCTGCCGCGCAGCAGGAGCAGGACGAAGGGGTCGGCGTCGAGCAGCCGCGCCGTCTGGTAGCAGAGGGCGGCCGCGTGCTTGCAGGGGTGGCCGGAGTCGGGGCAGCTGCACCGCGGAGCGAGGTCGCCGGGGCCGGGGAGCAGCGGGACCCCGCAGTCGGCGAGGGAGTGGGGCAGTTCCCCGTCGAGCAGGGCGGCGATGTGCCCCGGCCGTTCGGCCGCGGCGTCGAGGAACCGTTCCCAGTCGGCGTCGCCGAGTGTCCGCAGCCGCACCTGTACGCGGTACGGCCTCGGGCGGCTGCCCTGCACATAGGCGAGGACGAGTCCGGGGGTCACCGTGATGGCGTCGACGTGCCCCTGCTCGGCGTAACCGCGGCCGCGTGCCAGCCGCTGGGGGTCGAGCGCGCCTTCCTCCAGCGCGGTCACCCACGCGTTGCCCCACCAGGTCCCGGCGAAGCCGCCGTCCGGTGCCGTCCGCGGCGGGAGGGCGGGGAAGGTGCGCCGGAGATCGCCGTCGCGGTTCGGGGCGGCCATGGAGCGCGGGGTGCGGGGGGCCGCCGGCGGCGAGGAGGGGGCCCGGTCGTGCGTCACCGGGTCCGGAGTCCGGTCCCGCGCCGCCGGTGTCCGCTCCGGGTGCGCCGCGGCCCGCCGCGGTGGCGGCTCGTGCGACGACGGGGGCCGGAGCGCCGGCTCGCCGGGGGACGACTCGGCTTCGGCGGGCCCCGCGGTGTGCCCGGCGGCGGACTCCGCGACGGGAGGCACCGCGCTCCGGGGGCCCTCGACCGCGGCTCCGTCGGCGGACTCCCCCGGTGGCCGGATCGCGTCGTCGGCGGGGTCCGCTTCCGGCGGCAGCCGGAACGCGTCCGCGACGAAGTCCCGTACGGCGCGGGCGCGGGCGTCGTCGGTGGTCGAACCGCCGGTCCCGTGCGGACGCCGGGCCGGGCGGGCGGGCCGTCGTGTTCCCTCCGGTCCCCTGGTCGCGGCTTCCGCCCTCGCCTGCCGACGGGCCGCTCGCAACGCCTCTCGCGCCGCGTCCGCCGGCCGGCTGTCCTCCGCGCCGGGGCCGGCGTCGGGGGCGGTCGCGGGTGCCGCGCCGGCGGGAGGCCATGTCGAGGCGGAGGCGGCCGCTCGGCCCGGGGAAGGTGCCGGGCCGCCGGCGGGGGCCGAAGCGTCTTCGCCCGCGGTGGTGGCCGGCGATCCGCCGGGATCGGCGGGGCGAGCGGTCTCCGTGTCGTCTCCGGACCCGTCCGACTCCTCTGCCCGGGCACTGGGGGTGCCGGGCGACCGGTCCGCGGTCGCGTCCGGCCCCGCGGTGGCGTATCGGGCGGTGCCGGACCGGTCCGCCGTGTCCCGGGAGGTCTCCCCCGCCGCGCCGTCGGTGCCCGCGTGGCGTGCGCTCCGCGCGCTGCGCAACGCCGCGCGCGCGATGTCCCCGGGACGTGACCCGGTGTGCTCGCTCCCGTCCCGCCCGTCGCTCCGGTCCGGGGCGCGGTCGTGCTCCCGGGACGGCTCACGGTCCGCGGCACCGGCCTCGGCGTCCGCGGCGGCGGTGGCCCCGGCGGCGCCCGGGTCCGCCGCGCCGGCGTCGGCCGGCGTGGCCTCACCACGCGCCCGTGCCGCCCGCAGGGCGCGGCGGGCCTCGTCGGCGGGGCTGGGGGTCATGACGGCCTCCGCAGGGACACCAGGTCGGACAGCTCACGGTCCGTCAGTTCGGTCAGGGCGGACTCGCCTCCCCCGAGGACCGCGTCGGCGAGGGCCCGCTTGGACTGGAGCATCTCGGCGATGCGGTCCTCGACGGTGCCCTCGGTGATGAGCCGGTGCACCTGGACCGGCTGGGTCTGGCCGATGCGGTAGGCGCGGTCGGTGGCCTGCTCCTCGACGGCCGGGTTCCACCAGCGGTCGAAGTGCACGACGTGGCCCGCGCGGGTCAGGTTGAGGCCGGTGCCGGCGGCCTTCAGGGAGAGGACGAGGACGGGCGTCGCCCCGCTCTGGAAGCGGTCCACCATGCGCTCGCGCTCGGGCACCGGCGTACCGCCGTGCAGGAGTTCGGCCGGGACCGCGTGGGCGGACAGGTGGGAGGTGATGAGGCGGGCCATGCCGACGTACTGGGTGAAGACGAGCACCGAGCCGTCCTCCGCGAGCACCGTGTCCAGCAGCTCGTGCAGCAGGGCGAGCTTGCCGGAGCGGGCGGTGAGCCGCTCGGCGCCGCCCGGCGGGTGCTCCTCCTTCAGGAACAGCGCCGGGTGGTCGCAGATCTGCTTCAGCGAGGTCAGCAGCTTCAGCACCAGCCCCCGCCGGGCGATGCCGCCCGCGGTCTCGATGGCGAGCATCGACTCGCGCACCACCGCCTCGTACAGCGCGGCCTGTTCCCGGGTGAGGGGCACCGGGTGGTCCGTCTCGGTCTTCGGCGGCAGCTCGGGGACGATGCCGGGGTCCGACTTCCTGCGGCGCAGCAGGAAGGGGCGGACCAGGCGGGACAGGCGCCGCACCGCCTCCTCGTCCTCGCCGTTCTCCACCGCGCGCGCGTGCCGGGCGCGGAAGGACTTGAGCGGGCCGAGGAGCCCCGGGGTCGTCCAGTCGAGCAGGGCCCACAGCTCGGAGAGGTTGTTCTCGACCGGGGTGCCGGTGAGCGCCACGCGCGCCGGGGACGGGATCGTGCGCAGCGCCTTGGCGGTCGCCGAGTACGGGTTCTTCACGTGCTGCGCCTCGTCGGCGACGACCATGCCCCAGGACTGCTCGGCCAGACTGGCCGCGGCCGACCGCATCGTGCCGTACGTGGTGAGGACGAAGCCGCCCTCCAGACCGTCCAGGGTGCGGTCGGCGCCGTGGAAGCGGCGGACGGGGACGCCGGGTGCGAACCGGGTGATCTCCCGCTGCCAGTTGCCCAGCAGGGAGGCCGGGCAGACCACCAGGGTCGGCTCGGTGCGGGCCCTCTTCAGGTGCAGGGCGATGACGGTGACCGTCTTGCCGAGGCCCATGTCGTCGGCGAGGCAGCCGCCGAGGCCGAGCGAGGTCATGAGGTCCAGCCAG
The DNA here is from genome assembly GCF_042724095.1 of Streptomyces sp. NPDC127100. Taxonomy (NCBI): domain Bacteria; kingdom Bacillati; phylum Actinomycetota; class Actinomycetes; order Kitasatosporales; family Streptomycetaceae; genus Streptomyces; species Streptomyces sp. NPDC127100. The sequence goes on along the minus strand of NZ_JBHXFL010000009.1, from coordinate 170,258 downwards.
GCCAGGCCCCGGAGCTGGTAGTCGCGCAGGGTGGCGTGCAGGCCGGGCGGGGGCTCGGCGGGACCGATGCCGGCCGTCAGCCGGTCGCGCAGGGCGGCCAGCGCACCGGCCGGCACCACCTCGACCGTCTCGCCGTCGGCCTCGGCGGTGCCGGTGAGGGCGACGGACAGGGCGTCGACCGGGTCGAGCAGACCCAGGTCGCGTGCGCGGGCCCGGCGGACGAGCACCGGGTCGACCAGCACCCACCGGTCGCGCAGCCGGACGACCGGGCGGTGGGCCTCGGCGAGGGTGTCCATCTCGGCCTCGGTGAGCGGGTCGCCGCCGATCGCCAGCTGCCAGCGGAACTGGAGGAGGTCCTCGCTCTCGAAGAAGCCCGTGCCGTCGGTCGCCGAACCGGGCGCGGGCCGGACCACCGCGGTGGCGGTGAGGTCCTGGGCGAGGTCGCGGGGCCAGTGCACGGCGACTCCGGCGGCGGCGAGCCGGCCGGCCGCCACGCCCAGCAGGTCGGTGACCTCGTCCTCGGACAGGCTGAGGACGTCGGGCACGTCCTGCTCGGTGAGCCGGTCCAGCGCCGGCCAGACCCGCGCGGCGCGCCGCACCGCCAGGGCGGCGTCCACGCGCGCGCGGGCGCCGAACGCCGCGTCGGCCTGCCCCGACCACAGGTCCGCCGCGTCGGCCACGAGGGTGGGGTCGGCGAGGCTGTGCACCTGGACGACGGCCGCCCCCGCGCCCCGCGCCCCGGCGGCGGCCGGGTCGGCGTCGAACAGGTCGTGTGCCGAGAGGTCCAGGCGCAGGGAGATCCGCACGCCCGCGTCCATGCCGGCGGCGACCTCCGCGGCCCAGTCGTGGGCTTCGGGCAGGCGCTGGGCGCCGCGTGCGGCGAAGGGGCGGCCCGAGGCGTGGGGCGCGGCGGGCGTGCGGGGCAGGGTGTCGGCCACCGCGTCCAGGAAGGAGCGCATCAGCGCCTCGGGGGCCGGCAGCCGGATCGGGCCGGGCCCGTCCAGCGGAACCGCGTGGCCCTCGGGGGGCAGCGCGGCGGCCACCGCGCGCAGGTGCGCGACGTCGTCGGGATCGAGCGGGCCGGCCCGCCAGGCGTCGTGCCCGGACGCCGTCAGGCCGGGCAGCAGGCGCCCGCGCGCGGTGAGCCGCAGGGCGTGCAGGGCGGCGGCGCCCCAGCAGGCGGTGGCCGGGTGGGCGGCCGGGTCGTGCCGGGCGCGCACCAGCAGGGGCAGGGCCTCGGCGAGCGGGAGCGACAGCGCGGGCGTGGTGCCGCGCCGCACGCCGGTGCCGTGCCGGCGTACGACGGTGAGCCGCGTGGGCTCGGGCGCGTCCTCGGCGGTCTCGCCGTGCGGGTGCCCGGTGGGCCGGTCCCCGTCCGCGGGCGCCGCGCCCGGGAGGGGGCCGCCCGCGGGGTCCCAGAAGGCGATCCGTCCGTCGCGCGGGAGGGGCGCGGGCAGGAAGACGGCGGCGAGCCGGGCCGGCACCGGGGCGGCGGGCCGCCCGTCCTCCGCCCGCTCGTGCGCGCGGAGGGCCGTGGCGACCGCTCCGGTCGTGTCGCTCATACGTTCTGTCACCTCCCGCCCGCGTCCCGGATCAGCTGTCTTCGACTCTACGGGCGGGGTCCGACAATCGGCCCCGGCGGTCCACGGGGCGGGGAGACCGCGGCCCGGGGCCGGCTGCGCCGGGGCGGGTGCGGGTGCGGGTGCGGTCAGGGAACCGTGCGGGAGACCACGTACACCATCGGCCGGTCCGGGTCGGACAGGTTGACGAGGACATCGTGGGTGGGTGCCGGGGCGGGCTGCTGGTGGACGAGGCCCCACCAGGGTCCGGGCCGTTCGAAGTTCCAGCCGGTGATGTGCTGGTCGCGGTCGCCGATGGCCGGCTCGTCGCGCTTCAGGTCCTCCCGTGTGACGCCCACGCCCGCGAGGAAGGCGTCCAGGCCGGCGCCGGTGGTCTCGAACTGGACGTAGAGACGGCTGGTCTTCCAGTTGTTCGTCTCGTAGTAGGCGACCTCTTCGGAGGGGACCGGGACGGGGACCTCGTAGAGGCGGCGCTGGAGCTTCGACGGCCAGCCCTCGGTCAGGCCGGTCGCCGAGTACTTGGCCTCCTTGACCTTGCCGCTGTCGCGGCTCTGGTTGGCGGAGATCACCAGGTAACCGGCCGGGACGCCGATGAGCAGGACGATGATCAGCAGGGTGAGCGCCCGTCGGCGGATCATGTGCCGGCGGTCCTCGGCCGGGCGCCCGGGTTCCTCCGGCGCGCCGTCCCCGTCCGGGCCGGGACCCGTCACTGCGCCTCCCCGGACGTGCGGCGGGCCTCCGCGTACCGCTCGTAGCGCTCGTGACGCTCCACCCGGCGCCGCTTGGCGCGCCGGAACCGGCGGGCCACCAGCCGGGCCAGGTCGGCGGCGCCCACCATGCCGGCCTCGGGGCCGAGCTGGGCGCGGACGATGCGGGCCTCGGGGCGGTAGCCGCGACCGGTGAGCTGGCGCTTGAACGCGTCGCGCGCGGGGCCGATCAGCAGGTCGTCGGCCGCGCTCACGCCGCCGCCGATCACGAAGCAGGACGGGTCGAGCGCGGCCGCGAGGTTGGCGATGCCGACGCCCAGCCACTGGCCGATGTCCTGGAGCAGCTCGACGCACATGGCGTCGCCCTCGCGGGCCAGCTCGGTGATCATCGGGCCGGTGATGTCGCCGATGCTGCCCTTGACGTGCTCGATGATCCCGTAGGCCACCGGCGAGTCGGCGGCCGCCAGCTCGCGGGCCTCCCTGACCAGGGCGTTCCCGGAGCTGTACTGCTCCCAGCAGCCGCGGTTGCCGCACGGGCAGCGGTGGCCGCCCGGCACGACCTGCATGTGGCCGAACTCCCCGGCGACCCCGTACTTGCCCCGCTTGACCTGGCCGTCCTCCAGGATCGCGCCGCCGATGCCGGTGCCGAGCGTGATCATGACGAGGTGGTCCTCGCCGCGGCCGGCGCCGAAGCGCCACTCGGCCCAGGCGGCGGTGTTGGCGTCGTTGTCCACCAGGACGGGGACCGCGAGGCGGCCGGCGATGCGGTCGCGCAGCGGTTCGTTGCGCCACGACAGGTGGGGGGCGAACAGGACCCGGTTGCGGTCGGCGTCGACCCAGCCGGCCGCGCCGATGCCCACCGCGTGCACGTCGTGCCGGTCGGACAGGTCCAGGACCAGTTCGACGATGGTGTCCTCGACGACCTTGGGGCTCTTGGACTTGTCCGGGGTCTCCGTGCGCAGCTTCTCCAGGATGTTGCCGTCCGCGTCGACGACGCCCGCCATGACTTTCGTGCCGCCGATGTCGATGCCGACCGTCGGCACGCGGGGCGCCGTGAGGTGCGAGCGGCGTTCCCTCGTGCCCACGGTGCGCAGGACCGGGGCACGGCGGGAGCCGATGGGGGCGGTGAAGTCGCGGTAGGTGCTCATCGGGTGCGATTGTGCCGCACGGCTCCGCCGGGTGCCGAATGCGACGGGGGCGGGTGGATCGGTTCGTCGCCGGATGCGGGTGCGTCGTGGTTACTCGCGCCCACGCGGCGGAGCCGCGAGTTACACGGTCCCGCGCCCCTGGGTGCGCTGCAGCTCGTGGCGTAGATCGTCCAGCTCGTTTCCGCCTGCCATCTGGCGGGTCAACTCGTCCAGCGTGATGTCGTCGCGCTCGTGGTTGCCAACCATCGTGCCGCGCTTGAGCAGGACGAACCGGTCGCCCACCAGGTACGCGTGGTGCGGGTTGTGGGTGATGAGGACAACACCCAGGCCCTGGTCGCGGGCCGCCGCCACGTACTTCAGGACGACGCCCGACTGCTTCACGCCGAGGGCCGCCGTCGGCTCGTCGAGCACCAGGACCTTCGCGCCGAAGTGCACCGCGCGGGCGATGGCCACGCACTGGCGTTCGCCGCCGGAGAGGGTGCCGATGGGCTGGTCGACGTCGCGCAGGTCGATGCCCATGCGCAGGAGTTCCGCGCGGGTGGTGCGGCGCATGTGGTCGACGTCCATGCGCTTGAAGGGGCCGGTGCCCTTGCGCGGCTCGGAGCCGAGGAAGAAGTTCCGCCAGACCGGCATCAGCGGGACGACGGCCAGGTCCTGGTAGACGGTGGCGATGCCCCGGTCCAGGGCCTCGCGCGGGGAGGAGAGGCGGGTCTCCTCCCCGTCGAGGGCGAGCGTGCCGCCGTCGTGCTGGTGGAGGCCCGCGATGATCTTGATCAGGGTGGACTTGCCGGCGCCGTTGTCGCCCAGCACGCAGGTGATCTCACCGGCGTGGACGGCCAGCGACACGCCCTCGAGGGCGCGGACGTTGCCGTACTGCTTGCTGACGCCGGACAGCTCCACGAGCGCCGGGCGGCTGTCGGTCTGCGTCACTTGGTGGCCTCCGCGCGCTTGCGGACCCAGGCGTTGAGCAGGGTCGCGAGGAGCAGCATCGCTCCGAGGAAGAACTTGAACCAGTCGGGGTTCCACTCGGCGAAGACGATGCCCTTGCTGGTCATGCCGAAGATGAGGGCGCCGACCGCCGAGCCGACGGCGCTGCCGTAGCCGCCGGTGATCAGGCAGCCGCCGATGACGGCGGCGATGATGTAGATCAGTTCGTTGCCGACGCCCTCACCGGACTGGACGACGTCGTACGAGAAGAGCAGGTGCTGGCCCGAGATCCAGGCGCCGAACGCCACGCCCATGTACAGGCCGACCCGGGTCCTGGTGACCGGGACGCCGACCGCGCGGGCGGCGTCCTTGTTGCCGCCGACCGCGAAGATCCAGTTGCCGGCGCGGGTGCGCAGCAGGATCCAGCTGGCGACGGCGACCAGGGCGAGCCACCACAGGATGGTGACCTTGAAGCCGACGCCGCCGACGGTGATCGTCGAGGCGAAGACGTCGCGGGCGGAGGGGAAGCCCTCCATGTCGTCGATCGACTTGGTGGAGACGGTGCCGTCGATCAGCTTGGTGAAGCCCAGGTTCATGCCGGTCAGCATCAGGAACGTGCCGAGCGTGATGATGAAGCTGGGCAGCTTCGTACGGGTCAGCATGAAGCCGTTGAAGGCGCCGATCGCCAGGGTGACCAGCAACGACACACCGACGCCGACCCAGACGTTGGCGGTCATCTGGTAGCTGAACATCGACGACACCAGGGCCGACGAGGTGACCATGACGCCCGCGGACAGGTCGAACTCGCCGCCGATCATCAGCAGCGCCACGGGCACGGCCATGATGCCGATCGTGGAGGCGGCGTAGAGCACGGTGCTCAGGCTGGAGGCGCGCAGGAAGCTGTCGGCGAAGAACGCGAAGAAGACGAAGACCGCGATCGCGCCGACCACGGACCCGAGCTCCGGACGGCCCAGCAGCTTCCGCGGCACAGAGGTGTGCAGAATCCTTTCGTCGGCGTCCTTCACCCCCGTGGCGCTCATCGGGTGCCCCGCTCCGTGTAGTCGGCCAGCGCGGCCGCGTCGTCCTTGGTGATGATCTGCGGTCCGGTGAGCACCGGCCGGCCGCCGCCGAGGACGTCGGCGTTGTACCGGTACAGCCACAGCAGGTCGACCGCCTCGTAGCCCTGGAGGTAGGGCTGCTGGTCGACGGCGAAGCCGAGGGTGCCGTCCTCGAGGCCCGCGGCCACCTTGGCGTTGAGGTCAAAGGTGTCGATCTCGGCCTTGCTGCCCGCGCCCTGCTTGGCCTTCACGGCCGTGTCGGCGTAGGGGGCGCCGAGGGTGATGACCGCGTCGACGGACTTGTCGGTCTGGAGCTTGGCCTCGAGGGCGGACTGCACGTCCGGCATGCTGGTGCCGTTGACGTAGAGCCGCTCGACCTTGCCGTCGAAGGTCTTCTCGACGCCGTCGCAGCGCTGCTCGTGACCGACGTTGCCCTGCTCGTGCAGGACGCAGAGCGCGCGCTTGCGGCCGCGCTCGTTCAGCTCCTCGCCGACGGCCTCGCCGGCGATCGTCTCGTCCTGCCCGATGTGGCTGAGCGCGCCGAACTCCTTCGACTCCTGCGAGCCGGAGTTCACGGTGACCACCGGGATGCCGGCCTTCGCGGCGCGGGCGAGGGCGGCCCTCATGGCGTCGGGCTTGGCGAGTGTGACGATGATCCCGTCGACCTTCTTGTCGACGGCCGCGTCCACGAGCTGCGCCTGCTGCTGCGCCTCGTCGTCGTGCGAGTACACGAAGTTGATGTTGTCCTTCAGTGCCGCCTGCTCGGCGCCGCTCTGGACGATGTCCCAGAAGGTGTCGCCGTCACCCGAGTGGGTGATCATCGCGAAGGTCCAGCGGGGGGTGTTCACCGCCGCCTTCCCTTGGGCCGCCGCGGCCTTGCGGGCGTCCTCGGCGCGCTTGCCGCCGGTGCTGCTGCAGCCGGCCAGGGACACCGACAGTGCCCCCGCCAGTGCGATGCCTACCCAGGTCCGAAACCGTGCCACGAGGCCGTGCCCTTCTTGCTGTGCCGTGCTGTGCTGGTGGGCTCTGGAAACCCCAAACGCCCCATTGTCCGTCACGGGCGTCGGTCACGTGGTGCCGGGGAGCGGCGGTCGGTCACATTGTCCGGACATTGAGACCAACGCGCACGGCGGACCGGGCCCGCCGGCCGGCGCGGGTCAGGACCGTACGAGCAGCTGGAACTCGAAGGAGTAGCGGGACGGCCGGTAGGTGTGCGTGCCCAGCTCGACCGCGCGACCGGTGTCGTCGAACGTCGTGCGCCGCATGGTGAGCAGCGGTGCGCCCTCCTCCTCGCCGAGCCGCTCGGCCTCGGCGGCGGTGGCGGCGCGGGCTCCGATGGACTGGCGGGCGCTGTGCAGGGTGATCCCGGCGGCGCGCATGAGCCGGTAGAGGCCGGTGGCCTCCAGTTGCGCGGTGTCCAGGTCGAGGAGACCGGGCGGCAGGTGGTTGCACAGGTACGCCATCGGTTCCCCGTGCGCGAGGCGCAGCCGCTCCACCCGGTGCACGTCGCCGCCCTCGGCCACGCCGAGCGCCGCGGCGACCTCGGCGGTGGCCGGGACGACCGTGTTGACCAGGAGTTTCGTGGCCGGACGCTGCCCGGCCGCCTCCAGGTCGTCGTAGAGGCTGCTGAGTTCGAGCGGGCGCTTGACCTGGCTGTGCACCACCTGGGTGCCGACTCCGCGGCGGCGCACGAGCAGGCCCTTGTCGACCAGGGACTGGATGGCCTGGCGGACGGTGGGCCGGGACAGGCCGAGCCGCGCGGCGAGCTCGATCTCGTTGCCCAGCAGGCTCCCCGGCGTCAGCGCCCCGTGCTCGATCGCCGCCTCCAGCTGCTGCGACAGCTGGAAGTATAGCGGCACGGGGCTGCTGCGATCCACGCTGAGCTCCAGCGCCACGGTCGGGTCCACTTCTGGTTTCGGCACGGGCCGAGCGTAGCTCCGTGCGCTGTTGACGGGAAGTCGTGTAGTTCGGTTGTCCGGACATACGCATTGACAGTGCGCGGGCGGTGAGCCCACTTTGATTCCATGCGCATCGGGGTCATCGGTACGGGCCGCATCGGCACGGTCCACGCCAACACGCTCAGCCGCCACCGCGACGTCGGGTCCCTGATCCTCACGGACGCGGACCTGGCGCGGGCGCAGGACCTGGCCCACCGGCTGGGCGAGACGGCGGCGCCCGGGGTGGACGAGATCTTCCGGTGGGGCGTGGACGCCGTGGTGATCACGACGGCGACGCCGGCCCACGCCGAACTGATCGGCCGGGCGGCGCGCGCGGGGCTGCCGGTGTTCTGCGAGAAGCCCATCGCGCTCGACCTGGCCGGCACCCTGCAGGCGATCGCCGAGGTGGAGAGCGCGGGGACGATTCTGCAGATGGGGTTCCAGCGCCGCTTCGACGCCGGGTACACCGGGGCGCGGGAGGCGGTGCGGTCCGGGCGGCTGGGCCGGCTGCACACCGTCCGGGCGGTGACGAGCGACCAGGCGCCGCCGCCCGCCGCCTACCTGTCGCAGTCCGGCGGGCTCTTCCGGGACACGCTGATCCACGATTTCGACGCGCTGCGCTGGGTGACCGGCCGGGAGGTCGTCGACGTCCACGCCACCGGGTCCGACGCCGGGCCGCCGGCGTTCCGCGCGGCGGGCGACGTGGACACGGGCGCGGCGCTGCTGACGCTGGACGACGGCACGCTGGCCACGGTGACCGCGACGCGGCTGAACGGCGCGGGGTACGACGTGCGCATGGAGCTGGCCGGGGAGCTCGACCAGATCGTCGTCGGGCTGGACGACCGTACGCCCATCGCGTCCACCGAGCCGACCGGGCCGCCGGCCGCCGACAAGCCGTGGACCGGCTTCGTGGAGCGGTTCGGGCCCGCCTACGAGGCGGAGCTGGCCGCGTTCGTGGAGGTGGTGCGCGGCGAGCGGGCCAACCCGTGCGACGGCCGCGAGGCGCTGCTGGCCCTGCGGATCGCCGAGGCGTGCGAGATCTCCCGGCGGGAGCGCAGGGCGGTGCGGCCGGCGGAACTGCCGGGCGGGACGGAGCCGGCGGCGGGCTGAGCGGCCGCATCCGACGGCTGCGGGGTCGTCGCACCGGCCCTTTCCGCGGCCGCGGGGCTCGGCTCACCGGCGTGCTTCCCGCGGCCGCGGGGCTCGGCTCACCGGCGTGCTTCCCGCGGCCGCGGGGCTCGTCGCTCCGGCGACGTGTGCCCCGCCGGGCCGGGGCCCTAGCCGGCGGCGTCGTCGTGGCGCTCGTCCAGGAGGCCCGCGTCGTACGCCAGCAGCGCGATCTGCACCCGGTTGTCGAGGTCCAGCTTGGCCAGGATGCGGGAGACGTGGGTCTTGACGGTGGCGACGCTCATGTAGAGCTCCGCCGCGACGGCGGCGTTGGCCAGGCCCCGCCCGACGGCGACGGCGACCTCGCGTTCACGGTCGTTCAGCGCGGCGATGCGGGCCCGCGCCCGCACGCGCCGGGTGTCGGCGGAGGTGCCGGCCGCCCGCTCCATCAGCCGCCGGGTCACGGCGGGCGACAGGACCGGGTCGCCGGCGGCGACCTTGCGCACCGCGTCGAGGATCTCCGCGGGCGGGGTGTCCTTGAGCACGAATCCGGCGGCGCCCGCGCGCAGGGCCCGCAGCACCTGCTCGTCGGCGTGGAACGTGGTCAGCACGACGACCTGGGGGGCGTCCGGGCGGCCCCGCAGCCGTTCGGTGGCCGTCAGGCCGTCCACCCCGGGCATCCGGATGTCCATGAGGACGACGTCCGGGCGGGTGCGGTCGACGAGCGCCGGCACCTCGTCGCCGTCGGCGGCCTCGCCGACGATCTCCACGTCGTCGGCGCCGCCCAGCATGAAGGACAGTCCCGCCCGCACCAGCGGGTCGTCGTCGACGAGGAGCAGTCTGATCGCAGTCATGGCCTCACGTAATCACGGTCGCCGGAGGGATCGCACACGGGTCACCGCACGTGCGGCGCACGGCGGGTGACGACTCGTCAGGACGCCGGGGCGGGGTCCCGGCACTCACCCCCACGGCAGCCGGGCCCGCACCTCGAAGCCGCCGTCGGCGGTGGGACCGTGCTCCAGGCCGCCGCCCGCCAGCGTCGCGCGCTCGGTCAGCCCGATCAGGCCCTGCCCGGAACCCGGCACCTCGGGCACGTCCCCGGCGGGCGGGGCGTTGCGCACGCGCACCGCGAGGCCGTCGCCCGGTGCTCCGGTGACCCAGAGGGCGACCTCGGTACCGGGCGCGTGTTTGCGGGCGTTGGTCAGGGCCTCCTGGACGACGCGGTAGGCGGTGCGGCCCACGGAGGCGGGGACGGCGGCGGGGTCGGTGACGTGCCGGACGAAGGCCACCTCCATGCCGGCCTGCCGGGACTCCGCGACCAGGGTGTCCAGTGCCGCGAGAGTCGGCTGCGGACGGCGTCCGTCGTCGGACTCGCCGGCCCGCAGCACGCCGATGATCTCCCGCAGGTCCTGGAGGGCCTCGTGCGCGCTCTCGCGGATGACGCCGGCCGCCCGCGCCACCTCTTCGCGGGACGCGTCGGGCCGGAACTCCAGGGCGCCCGCGTGCACGCTGAGCAGCGTCAGCCGGTGGGCGAGGACGTCGTGCATCTCGCGGGCGATGGCCTCCCGTGCCAGGCGCTGCGCCTGCTCGGCCCGCAGCCGCGCTTCGGTCTCCGCGCGCCGGGCGCGGTCGCGCAGGCTGAGCAGGAGCTGGCGCCGGGACCGGGCGAGCATGCCCCAAGCCGCCGTGGTGATCGCGAGCAGGATGCCGAGGAGGTTCGCGGCCAGGTAGGGCAGTTGGGGGTCGGGGCGCAGCCAGTAGAGGACGGGCTGCATCAGCACGTTGACGCCGGTCAGCCAGGCCGTGTACCGGAAGGGCCGGTGCACGGCCACGGTGAACAGGGAGACGAGGGCGGCGCCGCCCGACGTGACCGAGACGAGCCCGACGGGCACGAGCGCCACGGCCAGCCCGACCGGCCACCGGCGCCTGAGCCACACCGCGGCGCACGCCAGGGCGCCGATCAGCTGGTCGGCGATCCCCCAGCCGTGGGGGAGGCCCGGCTCCTGGTCCAGGGTGTCGACGCTCAGCAGGCCGATCAGGACGGCCAGCGCGAAGCACGTGAAGTCGACGAGCCAGTCCCGGGCGGTGCGGCGGGACCGGCACCCGGACCCGCGGGCGTCCGGGTCGAGCCCGTCGGCCAGCGCCGACGGCAGCAGCCAGCGCCGCGCGGGGAACGCCGGGGTGGTCGGCACCGTCCTGTTGTCGCTCACGCGGTCGAATCTACGCAGGGCCGGCCGCCCCGGCAGCGGCGCGCGGCGCATCCCCTACCGAAGTCGCGGGGCCGTAGACCTTCGGCGTACCGGGCGGCGGGCGACGCGGACTTCGGCAGGGCATCACTCGCCCCGCGGCCGATGTGGGTGGGGGGTCCGCGGGGCGAGGGTCTGGGGCATGAAGAAGCTGCTGGAGATCGTCGGATTCCTCGCCCTGGTGCAGGGCGTGGCGGGCCTGGTGCACGAGTTCACCGACTGGAACTGGGGGTTCGTGCACCGGCTCGGTGTACTGGACGGCTACGAGGTCTACGCGAGCGTCGCCCTCGTGGTGCTGGCACTCGCCCTGTTCGCCGCCGCCGAGCACAGCGGTGACGGCTGATCACCGGCGGGCGCGGGGGCGCCTTCCGGGCGCCCGGGGCTCAGCAGCCGTGGTCGACCAGGTCGAACGAGGCGTAGTGGTCGGCCGTGTAGTAGTCCTCCTGGTCCGCCTCGCCGGTGACGATGCGGCGCGCTCCGCGGGTGTCGGAGCCCGGGGTGATCACCGTGTACTCGTGGTAGTAGCCGGTGGACCGGTCGGGCAGGACGCCCTCCCGGTTCTGGAAGACGGTGCCGTCCTGGTCGTAGGGGTAGGGCCCGCCCTGCTCGATCAGGCCGAGCGTGTCGTGCGCCTGCGAGGGCAGGTCGCTGTAGCAGATGTCGCCGACCGCGGCGGTGGCGGCGCCCGCCGTGGTCGCGGAGACGGAACCGCCCACGAGGAGGGCGGAGAGGACTGCGGCTGCGGCGCCGATCCGTGCGGCGCGTGGGGGGAATCGCATGCCCTCATGATGACGCGCGTAGACGATGGCATGTCAATGACAAGACTGTGGAGCTTCGCCGGACGTCCCATGTGTTTCCTGCGACCTCACCCCGTGCCGGGCACGCCCACCACGGGCGAGGTCGATGTCCGTCCGCCGCCAGCGACGGCGTACGGGGCCCGCTGGGATGGACCCATGGACATGCTGACGAACACGAACACGAACGCATCCGCTCCCCTGGCCGGCCGGACGGCCCTGGTGACGGGGGGCAGCCGTGGCATTGGCGCGGCCACCGCGCTGCGCCTGGCGCGGGAGGGCGCGGACGTCGCCCTCACCTATGTGAACAACAAGGACGCGGCCGAGGACGTCGTGCGGGCCGTCGGGGCAGTGGGGCGCCGGGCGGTGGCCCTGCGGGCGGACTCCGCGGACGCGGAGGAGGCGGCGGGCGCGGTCGAGCGGGCGGCCGAGGCGCTCGGTAGCGGCCTCGACGTACTGGTCAACAACGTGGGCCTGGGACTGCTGGGCCCGATGGAGAGCCTGTCCCTCGCCGACGTGGACCGGCTGCTGGCCGTGAACGTGCGCGGCGTCTTCCTGACCTCGCGGGCCGCCGCGGCGCGGATGACCGGGGGCGGGCGGATCATCACCGTCGGCACCTGCATGACCCAGCGGGTCCCGGGCCCCGGCGGCACGCTCTACGCGATGAGCAAGTCGGCGCTGATCGGGCTGACCAAGGCCCTGGCGAGGGAGCTGGGCCCGCGCGGGATCACGGCGAACATCGTCCACCCGGGCCCGATCGACACGGACATGAACCCGGCGGACGGCCCCTACGCCGACGGGCAGGCGGCCATGACGGCACTGGGCCGTTTCGGTACGGCGGACGAGGTGGCGTCGACGGTGGCGTACCTGGCGGCCGCCTCCTACGTCACCGGCGCGGAGTTCGCGGTGGACGGCGGCCACGCGGCGTAACGACACGCGGCGCGGAGTTCGCGGTGGACGGCGGCCACGCGGCGTAGCGACACGCGGCGCGGGCCCTGAAGGGCATGCGCGCGGGGCGCACCGGTGCTGTCCTGCCGGTGCGCCCCGCGGGTGAGCGGGACCGGCCGTTCCCCGTCGCCGGGCCGGCCGGTCCGTGCGTCAGCCGCCCAGTTCCTGGTGGCGGGCGGCCAGGCCGGCCGTGCCGTCCTCCGTCAGGGAGCCGAACAGGCGCAGCCGGGAGATGCCGCCGTCGGGGAAGATGTCCACGCGCGCGTGGGTGCCGACGGCCGCCTCGGGCAGGACGAAGCGGTGGTTGGTGTCGGGCTGCATGCGGGTGCGGGGCAGCACCTCGCGCCACTCGCCGTCCGCACCGTCCTTCACCGAAACCGACGCCCAGCCCGCCGAGTTGCCCTTCAGGTACGCCGTGTCGATCTCGATCGCGCGGATCTGGGAGCGGCCGGCCAGCCGGTAGCTGATCCAGTCGTTGCCCCGGTCGCGGCGGCGGCGGGTCTCCCAGCCGTCGTCCATCTTGCGCGAGCGGCCCGGCTGGATGGTGTTGGTGGCCGGCGAGTAGAAGAGGTTGGAGGCGTCCTCGACCTGGCCGCCGTTCTCCAGCGCGACCACGTCGAAGGTGCCGAGCGCCGCGAGCCACGCGGGGTCCGGGACGACCTCGCCGTGCACGCGCAGGCGGGCGATGCCGCCGTCGGGGTGCTGCTTGAGGCGCAGGTGGGTGAAGCGCTGCTCGGCGGAGACGGCGAAGCCGTTGGCCGCGTGGCCGCCGACCGCGGTGCGCGGGACGAGGGTCGTCCACTTCACGTCGTCCGCGAGGAGCTCCTCCGGCGACGGGGAGCCCGCGACCGAGGCGCCCTCGACGGACACCGCCTGCGGATAGTTGCCGCGGAAGTGGGCCGTGTCGACGACGATGCCGCGGATCACGCCGGGTGCGCCCAGGCGGATCAGCGCCCAGTCGTGGTCGTCCTCGGTGGGCCAGGGGTCCTCGGCCGAGGCCCCGCGGCGCCGGCGGGTCTCCCAGCCGTCCATGACCTTGCCCTTGTGCCCGAAGTGCTCGGGGTCGAACTCGGCGCGCTCGGGCACCAGCAGGTTCTCCCGCTGGGCGAAGAACTCGTCGTTGGCGGCGACGACACCGGCCCCCAGTCGCCGGTCGGCGAGGTTGGCGTACTGGGTGAAGGGGAGGTCGGCCGTGCGGTAGTCCGCGTACGGGTCACCGCCTCCGTAGGGGTTCGCGTCTCCGGTGAAGCTGGCCAACGAGGTGTTCTGCTGGGCCGTCACGGTGATCAGGTGTTCCTTCCGGGGTCGTTCGGGATGGGTCTTGGGGCAGGTCCGGACGTGTCAGGGGGTCCGGGTGAGGAGCTGTCCCTTCGGGTCGGTGAACGCGCCGTCCGCCACGATGCGCTCTCCGCGCAGCCAGGTGGACTTCACGACGCCGTACAGGGTCTTGCCCGCGTACGCGGTGACGCGGTTGCGGTGCTGGAGGCCGGCCGGGTCGACGGTGAAGGTCTCGTCGGGGGCGAGGACGGCGAAGTCGGCGTCGTGGCCCGGCGCGACGGCGCCCTTGCGGGCGTCCAGCCCCACGAGGCGGGAGGTGTTCGCCGACATCCAGCGGACGATGTCCTCCAGGCCGTGGCCGCGCTCGCGGGCCGCGGTCCACATGGCCGCCAGGCTCAGCTGGAGACCGGCGATGCCGCCCCAGGCGGTGGCGAAGTCGTCGGTCTTCAGGTCGGCGGTGGACGGCGAGTGGTCGGTGACCACGCAGTCGATGGTGCCGTCCGCCAGTGCCTGCCACAGCAGGTCCTGGTTGGCGGCCTCGCGGATGGGCGGGCAGCACTTGAACTCGCTCGCCCCGTCCGGCACCTCCTCGGCGGTGAGCGTGAGGTAGTGCGGGCAGGTCTCCACGGTGAGGCGGACGCCCTCGGCCCGGGCCTCGGCGATCAGCGGGAGGGCGTCGCTGGAGGACAGGTGCAGCACGTGCACGCGCGCGTTGAAACGCTTCGCCTGCTCGACGAGCGTGGCGATGGCGGTGTCCTCGGCGTCGCGCGGGCGGCTGGCGAGGAAGTGCGCGTACTTCGGGCCGCCCTGCTGCGGGGCGGCGGCCAGGTGGTGCGGGTCCTCCGCGTGCACGATGAGCAGGCCGTCGAAGGCGGCGATCTCGGCGAGGGACCGGGCGAGCTGCTCCTGGTCGAGGTGCGGGAACTCGTCCACGCCCGACGGCGACAGGAACGCCTTGAAACCGTAGACGCCGGCCTCGTGCAGCGGGCGCAGGTCCTTGACGTTGTCGGGCAGGGCGCCGCCCCAGAAACCGACGTCGATGTGTGCCTTGTCGGCGGCGACCTGCTGCTTGGTGCGCAGGTTCGCGACCGTGGTGGTCGGCGGTATGGAGTTGAGCGGCATGTCGACGAGGGTGGTCACGCCGCCGGCCGCCGCGGCGCGGGTGGCGGTCCAGAAGCCCTCCCACTCGGTGCGCCCGGGGTCGTTGACGTGCACGTGGGTGTCGACCAGACCCGGCAGGACGACGTGGTCGCCGACGTCCTCCAGGCGGGCACCCGCCGGTACGGGCGCGTCGTGCGGGAGCACGTCCGTGATCGTGCCGCCGCTCACCACGACGGACGCGGCGCGTATGCCCTCGGGAGTGACGACGCGCGTCGAGCGCAGCACCAGTTCGGCCTGGGACACCCGGACCCCTCTCTCTGCAGTCGTTCCGCCGCCGGGCCATCGCCGGCCCGCCGGTCCACATCCGGGAAACGGGATCTCTCACCACGTAACGGACTTCAACGTTCTGTTGAAGGAGTCTTCACTTCCCGTTCCACGCCGTCAAGAGGCACCCTTTGGAAGGACGCATCCGACGGCCCCGCTCTGGACGTTTCCACAAAGCGGAATTAGAATTCCGACAGACAGAACGTAGCTATGTACAAGCGGGGAGTCAACCGGCCGCCGGGTAGGCTTCTGCCCTCCCGCCAGCCCCGAAAGGAACGTGCCGTGCCGACGTCCAGCGCCAGCACCACCGACTCCGCCAGGTCCGCCACAGGTGGCGTCCAGTCCCTGGAACGCGCCTTCGACCTGCTCGAACGGATGGCGGACGCGGGCGGCGAGGTCGGCCTGAGCGAGCTCTCCGCGAGCAGCGGGCTGCCGCTGCCCACCATCCACCGCCTGATGCGCACGCTGGTGGCCTGCGGCTACGTACGCCAGCAGCCCAACCGGCGCTACGCGCTCGGCCCGCGCCTGATCCGGCTCGGCGAGTCCGCCTCCCGGCTGCTGGGCACCTGGGCGCGCCCGCACCTGGCCCGGCTGGTCGAGGAGACCGGCGAGACGGCGAACATGGCGCTGCTGGACGGGGACGAGATCGTCTACGTCGCCCAGGTGCCGTCCAAGCACTCGATGCGCATGTTCACCGAGGTCGGCCGCCGGGTCCTGCCGCACTCGACGGGCGTCGGCAAGGCGCTGCTCGCGGACTTCCCGGCGGAGGAGGTGCGGGCCCTGCTGGGCCGCACCGGCATGCCGGCCGCGACGGAGAAGACGATCACCACGCCGGACGGGTTCATCGCGGCGCTGGAGGACGTGCGGCGCCAGGGATACGCGATCGACGACAACGAGCAGGAGATCGGGGTGCGGTGCCTGGCCGTGTCCGTGCCGAACTCCCCCTCCGCGGCGGCCATCTCCATCTCCGGTCCGGCGGGCCGCGTCACGGAGGCCGCGACCGACCGGATGGTGCCGCTGCTCCAGCAGGTGGCCGCCGAACTCTCGGAGGCGCTGCTCGCCTCGAACGGCAACCCGGCCGCCTGATCCGCGGCAGGAACACCCAGGAGCCCCCGGCGGCGGCGCCGGGGGCCGCGCCCGTCGTACGGCGGCGCCTCACCGCCCCGGCGGGTCCCCGAACAGCTCGACGGCGTGCCGGACGTCCGCCAGCCCCTGCGACAGGGCACTGACGGAGCCGATCGCACCGGCTATCAGCAGCAGGGAGCGGCGCAGCCTCGGCACCTCCGGGGCGCCGTTGTCCGCCATCGCGGCCAGGTCGGCCAGTTCGTCCTCGGCGATGAGCCGGTCCGGGAAGTCGGCGGGCAGCAGGGCGAGCCGGCGGCGCAACCGGGACACCGCGGTCCGCAGTGCCGCCACTCTCACGTCCTCGTCACCGACGGCCACTTGCCTCTGCCCCAGGCTCCGCAACACAGCCCCTCCCCCTCGCACTCCGTTCGTGCACCCCTGCGTGGTGAACGTGCCGAGCGCCCCCTGGCGGTGGTCGGGCGCCGGGGACGCGGGCCAGTAAACGCCACCGGGCGCCGGACGCGCCACCGCGCCCGCCGAAATTCAGTCCCATGGGAACGGGGGCGCGCCGGGACGTTTGACATGCGGTCAGGTATGCAGGACCCATGGCGGACAACGAAGACCAGGTGGCCGGACTGCTCCTCGCCGCGGGCGGCGGACGGCGGCTCGGCGGCCGGCCCAAGGCACTGCTCGAGCACCGCGGACATCTGCTCGTCGAACACGCGGTCGGCGTGCTGCGCGCGGCCGGCTGCGCCCGCGTGCACGTGGTCCTGGGGGCCCGGGCGCAGGAGGTGCGCGCGCGGGCGGCGTCCGCGCTCGGGGGATGCGTCCTGGTGGACAACCCCGCCTGGGAGCAGGGCATGGGCACCTCACTGCGCGCCGGACTCGCCTCGCTCTCCGGCACGGGGGCGGAGGCGGCGCTGGTGTCGCTGGTGGACCAGCCCGGCATCGGCGTGGAGGCGACGGCACGGGTGCGCGCCGGCCACCGGGACGGGACGTCACTCGTCTCGGCGACGTACGGGGGTGTGCGAGGGCACCCCGTCCTCCTCGGCGCGGCCCATTGGGCGGGCGTCACGGCGACTGCGACCGGTGACCGGGGGGCACGCGCCTACCTGAGGGAACACGAGGCCGAGATCGCACTCGTCGAGTGCGGCGACGTGGCGCGGCCGTACGACATCGACACACCGGCCGACCTGCGCCACCTTGAGTGAGGGAGGTGGCACTGAGCGCCACTGTCCCTCGACCCGGAGAATCTCGACATCAACAAACCATTGAAGTTCCACGATGAGGAAACTACTATCCACTGACCAGAAGCACCCCACCGCACAGAGGGTGCACTTTGCCCCATACGTGCCCGTTGGCACCCGGTGCCACCGCTGAAGGAAGTGACAGCTCATGTCCGCACCAGCGCCGTCCACGCTGGCCATCGTCGACGCCGAGCCCCTGCCCCGGCAGGAGGAGGTCCTCACCGATGCGGCGCTCGCCTTCGTGGCCGAGCTGCACCGGCGGTTCACGCCCCGGCGTGACGAGCTCCTCGCCCGCCGTGCGGAGCGCCGCGCCGAGATCGCCCGCACCTCCACGCTCGACTTCCTCCCGGAGACCGCCGCCGTCCGCGCGGACGACTCCTGGAAGGTGGCCCCCGCTCCGGCCGCGCTGAACGACCGCCGGGTCGAGATCACCGGCCCGACCGACCGCAAGATGACCATCAACGCCCTCAACTCGGGCGCGCGGGTCTGGCTCGCGGACTTCGAGGACGCCTCCGCCCCGACCTGGGAGAACGTCGTCCTCGGCCAGCTCAACCTGACCGCCGCCTACACCCGCACCATCGACTTCACCGACGAGCGCACCGGCAAGTCGTACGCCCTGCGCCCGGCCGAGGAACTGGCGACGGTTGTCGTGCGCCCGCGCGGCTGGCACCTCGACGAGCGCCACCTCCAGGTCGACGGACGCCCGGTCCCCGGCGCCCTGGTCGACTTCGGCCTGTACTTCTTCCACAACGCCCAGCGGCTGCTCGACCTGGGCAAGGGCCCGTACTTCTACCTCCCGAAGACGGAGTCCCACCTGGAGGCCCGCCTCTGGAACGAGATCTTCGTCTTCGCGCAGGACTACGTCGGCATCCCGCAGGGCACCGTCCGCGCCACCGTCCTGATCGAGACGATCACGGCCGCGTACGAGATGGAGGAGATCCTCTACGAGCTGCGCGACCACGCCTCCGGGCTGAACGCCGGCCGCTGGGACTACCTGTTCTCCATCGTCAAGAACTTCCGTGACGGCGGCGAGAAGTTCGTGCTCCCGGACCGCAACGCGGTGACGATGACCGCCCCGTTCATGCGGGCGTACACCGAACTCCTCGTGCGCACCTGCCACAAGCGCGGCGCGCACGCGATCGGCGGCATGGCGGCGTTCATCCCCTCGCGCCGGGACCCCGAGGTCAACAAGGTGGCCTTCGAGAAGGTCCGCGCCGACAAGGACCGCGAGGCCGGCGACGGCTTCGACGGCTCCTGGGTCGCCCACCCCGACCTGGTCCCGATCGCCATGGAGTCCTTCGACAAGGTCCTCGGCGACAGGCCGAACCAGAAGGACCGGCTGCGCGAGGACGTGGACGTGAAGGCGGCCGACCTGATCGCGATCGACTCGCTGGAGGCCAGGCCGACGTACGCGGGCCTGGTCAACGCCGTGCAGGTCGGCATCCGCTACATCGAGGCGTGGCTGCGCGGCCTCGGCGCGGTGGCCATCTTCAACCTGATGGAGGACGCGGCCACCGCCGAGATCTCCCGCTCGCAGATCTGGCAGTGGATCAACGCGGAGGTCGTCCTCGACAACGGCGAGCAGGTCACCGCCGAGCTGGCCCGCCGGGTCGCCGCCGAGGAACTGGCCGGCATCCGCGCCGAGATCGGCGACGAGGCCTTCACGGCCGGGAACTGGCAGCAGGCGCACGACCTGCTGCTGACGGTCGCCCTGGACGAGGACTACGCCGACTTCCTGACGCTGCCGGCGTACGAGCAGCTCAAGGGCTGACGCCCGGCCCGCCGCCCACCGCACGCCCGGGCCCCGGTACCGCAGGGCACCGGGGCCCGGGCACCGCCGTATCCGGGTCACTCCAGGTGCACGGACCAGTCCTGCTCCGCGGGCGGTCTGCCGTGCAGGTCGGGGACCTGCTTGAGCCAGGCGGGGCGGCCACGCCGGCTGCGCGCCGCCCGCCGCTCCTCCTCGGCGGCCAGCTCCTCCCGGCTGGGGAAGTCGGTCGGCAGCCACCGCGCGGACGCCTTCACGCGCGCCGAGAGGTAGTCCGCGTAGGCCGCCCGCAGCTCGTCCGGGCCGGCGAAGCCGGGCTCCCCCGTCAGCCAGGCGTCCGGCACCTCGGCGACGACCGCGCGCAGCAGCTCGTCGGTCACCTTCGGCGCGAGCTCGGCGTCGGCGGCCCGGACGTCGGGCGTGCTGTGGCCGAGGGCGTGGTGGCGGAAGTCGTACGCCTTCTCCGGCGCGGAGGTGTCCCAGCGGTGGTGGAAGACCAGGGCCGCGCCGTGGTCGATGAGCCACAGGCGCGGGGGCACGGCGCCGAAGGTCGGCCACACCATGAGGTTGGAACTGTGCACCGTCCGGTCGACGTTGGCCGTGAGGGCGTCCAGCCAGACGATGCGCCCGGCCTCCGCCGGGTCCACCGGGAACGTCCTGGCGACCTCGGGCGTGAAGTCCGCGGCGCCCGGCAGGTAGTCCATGCCGAGGTTGAGTCCCGCGCTGGCGTTCAGCAGGTCCCGCACCTCCTGGTGCGGCTCCCCGGCGGCGAGCGACGGGTCGAAGTGGACGGCGACCAGCTCGGGCACGCGCAGTCCCAGCGCCCGCGCCAGCCTGCCGACGATCACCTCGGCGACCAGCGCCTTGCGTCCCTGCGCGGAGCCGGTGAACTTCACGACGTAGGTGCCTAGGTCGTCGGCCTCGACGACGCCGGGGACGGAGCCGCCGGTGTGCAGGGGCTCGAGGTAGCGGGTCGCGGTGACCTCTGTCAGCATTTCCCTGCCCGCAGCATCTCTTCGCCCTGCCGTCCCTGGGAGCTCCGCGCCGGTCCGCCGCCCGTCGCGGCCTCCGGCATGAAGGGACCAGGGTAACCGGGGTGCCGGCCGGCACGGAGTGCCCGGCGCCCCCACGGCTCCCGGCCGGGCCCGGGCCGTCCCGCCATACACGGCCGGCCGCGCACCGGCCATGGACGCCCGTCACACAGGGGTCACCGCAAGCCTGGCCGCCTCCCCCATGTCACCGCCGCCGAGCGTGCCCGCATGATGCACGGCACACCGCGTCCCGTCCGCGGCCGGCAGCGGCGCCGGACGGGGTCATCCCCGAGGAGGCAGTCGTCATGGGGCAGTCACATCCTCCGGCCCGCCGCACGAAGGGCCGCCGCTTCGCCGCTCGTGTCCGCCGCCGGTTCGCCGCCGTGGCCGGAACCGTCCTGGTCCTCGCGGGCGGTCTGCTCGCCGTGGGACCGAACGCGTCCGCCGCAGGGGGCCTGACCCAGGTCACCGGCTTCGGTACCAATCCCGGCGCCCTGTCCATGTACACCTACGCGCCCGACGGGCTGCCGGCCGGCGCCCCGCTGGTGGTGGCCCTGCACGGCTGCACGCAGAGCGCGAACGACTACTACACGCACTCCGGCTGGCCGGAGGTCGCCGACCGCTACGGATTCGCGCTGGTCCTCCCGCAGACGAGCAGCGGCAACAACGCCAACTCGTGCTTCAACTGGTTCGAGCCGGGCGACAGCGCGCGGGGGCGGGGCGAGGCCCTGTCGATCAGGCAGATGGTCGACAAGGCCCTCTCGCTGTACGCCGGTGACAGCCGGCGCGTGTACATCACCGGCCTGTCCGCCGGCGGGGGCATGACCGCGAACATGCTCGCCGCCTACCCCGACGTGTTCGCCGGCGGCGCCGTGGACTCGGGCCTGCCCGCGTACTGCGCGAACAGCGTCTCCAGCGCGTACACCTGCATGTACAGCCCACCGGACAGGACTCCGGCGCAGTGGGGCGACCTGGTGCGCTCAGCCGCCCCCGCCGGCACGGCCGCCTGGCCCCGGGTGGCGATCTGGCAGGGCACCGCCGACACCACCGTCCGCCCCGCCAACGCCACCGAACTGCGCGACCAGTGGACCGACGTGTGGGGCACCGGCCAGACGCCCTCCCGCACCGAGAGCCTGGGCGGGGGCACCACGCTGAGCGTCTACGACGACCCCGCCGGACGGCCCGCCGTCGAGGTCTACTCCGTCTCCGGCATGGCCCACGGACTCGCCGTCGATCCGGGCACCGGCCCGGAACAGTGCGGCAGCACGGGCACCTACTACCTCGACACCATCTGCTCCAGCTACCACACCGCCCGCTTCTGGGGCCTCGACGGCGGCGCCCCGGACACGGGCACCCTGCCCGCGCCCACCGGACTCACGGTCACCGCGGTCTCCGACACCACGGTCACCCTCGGCTGGCAGCCGGTCGCCGACGCGAAGTCCTACGCCGTCCGGCGCGACGGGACGACGGTGGGCACCACCACGTCGGCCGGGTACACCGACACCGGTCTCGCCGCCGGTACGGCCCACCGCTACACCGTGGCGGCCGTCGACGCCGCGGGCGCGACGGGTGCGGCCTCCCCGCCGGTGAGCGCGACCACCACCGGGTACACGCCCTCCTGTCACACGGCGAGCAACTACGGCCACACGACCGCCGGGCGCGCCCACCAGAGCGGCGGCCTCACCTATGCCGACGGCTCCGGGCAGTCCATGGGGCTGTGGAACACGTTCACCACGCACACCCTGGAGCAGACCGCTCCCGGCTACTACGTCCTCGCGGACTCAGGCTGCCCGGCCTGACCCCGACGGCGGCGACGCCGAGGTGCGTGCGGACACGGCGCCGTACCGGCCGCGCGCGGGATTCCCGGACTGCGCCGGGTCTCACGCCCCGGGCAGCAGCGGATTCGGCAGCGGACGGTAGCGCGCGGCGGCGCCGTCCGCGTTGGTCCAGCGCAGCAGGAGGTTCGTCTTGGCGGGGAGGGCCGGGGCGGTGAGCAGCGCCGGGATCTCGGGCAGGTCGTGGCGGGCGAGGGCGGCGCGCAGGGCGGGCCGCGGGTCGAGGCCCGGGTGGTGCTCGGCGAGGGCGCCGGCGATCTCCAGCAGGTGGTTGACGACCAGGCAGTACACCAGCCGCTCCCAGCCGGCCGCGCGGGGGATGTCCGGGAGGAGTTTGACGCCCTCCGCGTCCCGGAACAGGGCCTGCACCGGGGTGCCGCCGGCGTCCACGGCGACCAGCGTGTTCTGCAGGTGCGCCTCCAGGACGACGCCGTCGTCGGCGAAGGCGGTCAGGACGGGCGGGACGACGGCGTCGAGGTACCCCTCCCACCAGGCCGCGGGGTCCGGCGCGGCCGCCAGGGGGCTGCCGGGGAAGCCCTCCGCGAGGGCCGCGGCGAGCAGCGGGGTCGCACCGGGCAGCAGGCCGGTGCGCAGCCCGTCGCGGACCACGACGGCGAGTTCCTCGAAGGCGAAGTCGGCGGTGCGGTAGCCGCGGTCGGAGAGCCAGGCCGCCGGCGGACCGACCGACGCGAAGGCCTCCGTGACGGCCGTGTCGGTGCGGCGCAGGTTCAGCAGGTCGTGGCGCCACAGGCGGCGGATGTCGTTGGTGATGCGCACGTCGAGGCTGAACTTCAGGAACAGGTCCCCACCCGGCGGGTACTCGGGCGCGTACACCGTGCGGACCGCGGCCGTCGGCCACACCGGGAACGGGGTCGTGCCCAGCCTGAGCAGCCGTCCGTCGGCGAAGGCCGGGGCGAGGGCCGTCGCCGTCAGGCCGAGCTGCCAGGGGTGGGCGGGCAGCAGCCGGTACCCGGGCGGGGCCGCTCCGAGGGCGTCCAGGGCGCTGGTGTCGCCCTCCTCGACCACCGAGTCGGCCCGCACGGCGAGCAGGGCCAGCGGGAAACGGGCGTGGGCCTCCGGCGCGTAGGGGAGCCAGCCGGAGTGCGGGCCGCCGCCGCGCGCCTTGGGGGCGGGGTGGTGGGTGTGGCCGGTGAGCAGGGACTGCTCCGAGCGCAGGTACGGGTCGTCGGGCGGGGCCGCCCCGGCGCGGGCGGTCAGCAGCGCGGCGACCGCGTCCCGGCTGTCGGTCATCTCGGTGGGCAGTTCGTGGTTGGGCAGGCCGGTGTGGCGGCGCAGTTCCTCGGCGACGAGTCTCACCAGTTCGGCGTGGCCGACGCGGTGCCAGCCGTCCGCCGCGCGCACCTCCGGCTCGGCGGGGCGCCGGCCGCCGCGGACCCGGAGCAGCCGGCCGCCGGGCAGCCGGTACACCGGCCGGTCGCCGGAGGCCGGGCCCGGTTCGGCCACCTCCCGCAGCAGGCAGTTCAGCAACGGCACCGCCGCGTGGGCGTCGGCACGTTCCGCGACGCCGTCCGGCGAGGCGGCGTCCGCGCCGGAGGACGGGGGCAGGAGATCCACGCGTTCCACTCGTTCCCTACGGTCTGTCAGAGGGCGGGGACGATCAGTATGTCTGCCGTGGTCCGATCGCCGTGACGTCCCGCTCGTCCCGCCCGCGTACCCGTCCCGTACCCGAGGAGCCCGCCCGTGCACCGTCCCGCCACCGCCGAGGCCGAGGTCGCCGACGAACTGGCCGTCGTCCGGCCCGGTCTCGTCCCCCGGTACCGGGCCGAGCTGCCCGGCGCCCGCGCGGCCGTGCTGACCCGGCTGTGGCGGGCGCTCGCCCACGAGCCGCTGCCGTGGATCACCGGCCGGGAGTCCGCGCGGGGCGGCCTCGTGCTGCGCCTCGGGGACGGCAGGCGGCTGCGCGGCCCGGCCGCCGACCCGTACCGCACCGACGCGTACGTCACCTCGGTGCGGCTCGGCGGGACCCCGTACGACGACCCCGCGCGGCTGGTGACGGACCTCGCCGTGCCGCACTCGGCGGGTTTCGCCGCCGAACTCGGGCACAGTGTCGCGTCCACGGCCCTGTCGCGGGCCGGGCAGGATCACCCGGACGAGTGGCCGGAGAGCGACTGGGGCTGGGAGCAGCGGGTGGTCGACGGTCATCCGTTCCACCCCGCCTGCCGGTCCCGGCCGGGTTTCTCGGTGGCCGAGCAGCTCGCCTACGGGCCCGAGCACGGCCCGGTCGTGGAGCTCGGGCTGATTCCCGTCCCGGCGGCCGGGTGCCTGGTGACGGGGGTGTGGCCGCCGGAGCTCCGGGACGGGGGGCGGCTGCTGATCCCGGTGCATCCGTGGCAGGCCGCCCACGTGCTGAAACGGCCGGGCGAGGCGACGCTTCCCGCGCATCCGCTGATGTCCCTGCGCACGCTCGCGGTGCCCGGCGGTCCGCACGTCAAGACGGCGGTGAGCGCACGGCTGACGTCCTCGGTCCGGGACATCTCCGTCGCCTCGGTCGCCGCGTCGGAGACCCTGTCGGCGTTCGGCCGGGCGGTGGCGGGGCGCACGGACGGGCTGCTGGACGTCACCCGCACCCTGGGCGCGGCCACCGCGCACTCCCCCGACCTGGCCGCCGTCCTGCGCGAGCCGCCCGGCGCGTACGCGGCGGCCGGCGAGCACGTCGTCCCGGTGGCGGCGCTGGCGGCCACCGGGCTGCCGCGGTCCGCCGCGTGGCTGGCCGGCTTCGCGCGCCTCTGCCTCACCGTCGGGCTGGGTCTGCTCGAGCTGGGCGTGGCGCTGGAGGCGCACGGTCAGAACCTGCTCGTGGTGCTCTCCGCGTCGGGCGAGCCGCTTCGCCTGGTCTACCGCGACCTGGCCGACATCCGGGTCAGCCCGGCCCGGCTCGCCCGGCACGGCCTGGCGGCCCCGGACCTGCCCGCGCGCATGCTCACCGACGATCCGGCCGCCCTGCGCCGCAAGCTGTTCGGCTCGCTGGTCGCAGGCGCTCTCGCGGGGGCGGCGGGCTCGGGGGCGGTGCTGGGCGCGGCCCTGGACTCGGCCGTCGGCGAACTTCCGTCCACGCCGGACCTCGTGGCGCTGCGTGAGGAACCGCTGCCGGTGAAGGCGCTGACGCTGATGCGCATGTCGCCCGTCACGGAGGGCGACTTGTGGACGGAGCTGCCCAATCCCCTTTCTGCCAGGTGACGTTGCGGCGTCCGGGCGGTCTCGTTTTGGAGCACGGCAGTCGCGGTCAATAGGATCCGCCGATGATCACAAGAAAACGGCTGGCGGCGGGCGTGTGCGCTCTGCTCGCCGCACTGACGGCCGGGATCGCCCTGCCGGCCGGTGCGGCCGCCGGTGAACCCACGGGCGAGGACGCGCCGAAGGTCGATCTCGTGCTCGACGTCAGCGGGTCGATGCGGACCCGGGACATCGACGGCGGCACGCGGATGGCCGCGGCGAAGCAGGCGTTCAACGAGGTGCTCGACGCGACGCCCGAGGAGGTGCAGCTCGGCATCCGGACGCTGGGCGCCGACTACCCGGGCGACGACCGCGCGACCGGCTGCAAGGACACCGCGCAGCTCTACCCGGTCGGCCCGCTGGACCGCACCGAGGCCAAGACCGCGGTGGCGACCCTGTCGCCCACCGGCTGGACGCCCATCGGACCCGCGCTGCTCAAGGCCGCCGGCGACCTCGACGGCGGGACCGGCTCCAAGCGGATCGTGCTGATCAGCGACGGCGAGGACACCTGCGCCCCGCTCGACCCGTGCGAGGTGGCCCGCGAGATCTCGTCCAAGGGCATCGGGCTGACCATCGACACGCTCGGCCTGGTCCCCAACGCCAAGATGCGGCAGCAGCTGAGCTGCATCGCCGAGGCGACGGGCGGCACCTACACCTCGGTGGAGCACACCGACGAACTCACCGACAAGGTGAACCAGCTGGTGGATCGCGCGGCCGACCCGGTGGTGACCCCGGTCGCCGTCGAGGGCGCCGACGCGTGCGCGAAGGCCCCCGCGCTGAAGTCGGGGCTGTACACCGACCGCGAGGAGTTCGGCAAGCAGCGCTGGTACCGGGTGGACGTGCTGCCCGGCGAGGAGCTGCGCGCCTCGGTGAGCGTGTCCGCCGACCGGGCCGTGAATCCGTCCTACGGCGTGCTGCTGCGGGCGGTCACCGTGCACGGCCGGGAGATCGTGCGCGGCGAGGCGGCGGACAACGGCCGTACGGACGTGGTCTCGACCGGTCTGCGCTACCCGAAGCCGGAGATCGACGACGCGGACACGGACAAGCCGGCCGCGGAGACCGTGTGCCTCCAGGTCACCAACTCCTTCTCCGTCGCGCCCGGCGTGAAGACCACTCCGGGTCTGCCGCTGGAGCTGACGGTCGACGTCGTGGACGGCCCGAACCAGGCCGCCGACGTGGCCGCCTTCGGCCTCGGGCGCGGTTGGTGGCTGCTGGGCGTACTGGTGCTCGTCGGCTTCCTCGCCGGTCTGCTGTGGGGCTGGCTGTCGCGCTGGCGGTTCGCGGTCTGGAGGACCCACTGATGCGTATCACCCGAGCGTTGAGCGCCGGCCTGCTGCTGCTCGGCCTCGCCGCGGCGCCCGCGGCGGCCGACTCCTCGCCCTCCGCGAGCCCGTCGGGCGACGGCGGCGCGC
Organism: Streptomyces sp. NPDC127100; assembly: GCF_042724095.1. Classification (NCBI taxonomy): domain Bacteria; kingdom Bacillati; phylum Actinomycetota; class Actinomycetes; order Kitasatosporales; family Streptomycetaceae; genus Streptomyces; species Streptomyces sp. NPDC127100. The sequence goes on along the minus strand of NZ_JBHXFL010000009.1, from coordinate 143,511 downwards.
CGAGTTCGGCGGGCACGTCCTTCCGCACGGCGACGGAGATCGAGCAGGGACAGCGGGCCACGGCGAGCGGCTCCGCGGGCGACTACCTGTACTGGTCGTTCCCGGCGGACGCGGAACAGCGGCCGACCGTGAAGGCCACGGTGAAGCTGCCCCAGAAGCACGCCGCCGAGACCTGGCGGATCGACGTGTACGACGGTCTGCGCCGCCGCCAGGCCTGCCAGTGGGGCGCGCAGACGCGCACGGCGGCCGAGGGCACCCCCTCCGTGGAGCTGGCCTGCGTGCTGCGCACGGTCCGCGCCTGGTCCGAGGCGTGGGCCAACGACCCGCTGCCGGGCACGTACTACGTCCGGCTGACGGTGGTGAACCTGCCGACGTCCGACCTCGGCATACCGGTCGGCGCCGAGGTCCGGGTCGACTCCCGTGACATGGGCGGGGCGGCGGCCGTGGACGGCTCGCTGGCCGAGCCGCTGGTGCCGGGCGTCGCGGTGAAGTCCGGGCAGGACGACGACTCCGGGCGCGGCGCCGTGCTGTCCGCGATCGAGCCCGAGGACGGCTGGTCGTCGGGCTGGTGGTCCGACCGGTGGGTGTGGACCGGCATCGGCGCCGTGCTGGCCGCGCTGGCGGGCATCGGCGGCTACGCGCTGACGCGCGGCTCGGGACGCCCCTCGCGGGTGCCGCCGGGCGCCTGAGACCCGGTCAGGAGGCCCGCCCCCGGCGGGCCTCCTGCCGTTTCACCCCTCCCCGAGGGCCTTGGCCGCCGCGCCGTCGCCGGTCACCTCGACGCGCCCGTCCCGCACCGCGTCCCGCAGATCCAGCTCCCCGCGGCTGAGGGCCGCGCACGTCCCGGCGTCCATGCCCAGCCGGGCGTCGGGCTCGCCCGGCGCGGGTCCGTCGCCGTAGACCGGGCCCTCGTCCGCACCGGCGTACAGATGGAAGTCGCCCTCCTCCAGCCGGACCTCGACAAGCCCCTGCGCCGCTCCCGCCGCCCGCAGGGCCCGCAGCAGGGGCAGCGCGAACCAGTGGGCCCGCACCGCGTCCGTGGGCCGCCGCTCCCCCAGCTCACCGGCGCCCCACGCCCCGAGCGCCTCCAGGACGGGCAGCAACTCCCGCCCCCTGAACGTGAGTTCGTACACGTACGCCGCTCCGGGCGGCGGCAGCCGGCGACGGGTGGTCAGTCCTTCGCGCTCCATGTCCTTCAGCCGCGAGGCCAGTACGTCCGTGCTGACGCCGGGCAGGTCGGCGTGCAGGTCGGTGTAGCGCCGCGGACCGGCGAGGAGCTCCCGGACGATCAGCAGGGTCCAGCGGTCGCCGACGGCGTCGAGCGCGCGGGCGGCGGAGCAGTACTGGTCGTAGCTTCGGCGAGGTGACATGCGACGCAGTGTAGACACGTTGTTGGACTTTCCAAGCTCACACTTGGTAAAACCAAGCAACACCAGATACCGGAGGGGAATCGGCGCATGGAGTTCCGGCAGTCGAACAAGCTCAGCGAGGTCTGCTACGAGATCCGCGGCCCGGTGATCGAGCACGCCAACGCCCTGGAGGAGGCGGGCCACAGCGTGCTGCGGCTGAACACCGGCAACCCGGCCCTGTTCGGCTTCGAGGCGCCGGAGGAGATCCTCCAGGACATGATCCGGATGCTGCCGCAGGCACACGGCTACACGGACTCGCGCGGCGTCCTCTCCGCCCGGCGCGCCGTCGCCCAGCGCTACCAGGCCCTCGGCCTCGAGGTCGGCGTGGACGACGTGTTCCTCGGCAACGGCGTCTCCGAACTGGTCTCCATGGCCGTGCAGGCCCTGCTGGAGGACGGCGACGAGGTCCTGATCCCCGCCCCCGACTTCCCCCTCTGGACGGCGGTGACGACCCTCGCCGACGGCAAGGCCGTCCACTACCTGTGCGACGAGCAGGCCGAGTGGTACCCGGACCTGGCCGACATGGAGTCGAAGATCACCGACCGCACCAAGGCGGTCGTCGTCATCAACCCGAACAACCCGACCGGGGCCGTCTACCCCAAGGAGATCGTCGAGGGCATCCTCGACCTCGCCCGGCGCCACGGCCTGATGGTCTTCGCCGACGAGATCTACGACCAGATCCTGTACGACGACGCCGTCCACCACTCGGCCGCCGCCCTCGCCCCCGACCTGGTGGTCCTCACCTTCTGCGGCCTGTCCAAGACGTACCGGGTGGCGGGCTTCCGCTCCGGCTGGCTGGTGGTCACGGGACCGCGGCAGCACGCGCGGGACTACCTGGAGGGCCTGACCATGCTGGCCTCCATGCGCCTGTGCGCCAACGCGCCCGCCCAGTACGCCATCCAGGCCGCGCTCGGCGGCCGCCAGTCCATCCGTGAGCTGACCGCGCCGGGCGGGCGGCTGCGCGAACAGCGCGACGTGGCCTGGGAGAAGCTGAACGAGATCCCCGGCGTCTCGTGCGTGAAGCCCAGGGGCGCGCTGTACGCGTTCCCGCGCATCGACCCGAAGGTGCACCGCATCCACGACGACGAGAGGTTCGTCCTGGACCTGCTGCTGCGCGAGAAGATCCAGGTGGTCCAGGGCACCGGCTTCAACTGGCCCTCCCCCGACCACTTCCGCATCCTGACCCTGCCGTACGCGGACGACCTCGAGGCGGCGATCGGCCGGATCGGGCGCTTCCTGAGCGGGTACCGCCAGTAGCGGCCGACCACACGTGTTCATGATCACAACGCCGGGCCAACTCGTGCGTCCTGCACCGGAATGACCGCGCATCAGGCGCCGGATCCGCCTGGAACGCGTACGTGTGAACGAGTCGGTTCCGCCGGTCGCGGCACACGTGTGACACCGTGCTGACGAGCATCGTGGGAAGGATCGGTGTCCATGGGTGATCTTTTTCTGGTCCGGCACGGCGAGACCGAGTGGTCTCGGTCCGGGCGGCACACCGGGCTGACGGACGTGCCGCTGACCGAGAACGGACGGAAGCAGGCGCGCGGTCTCGTGCCGCTGATCCGGTCGCACCGCATCGGGGCCGCGTTCGTCAGCCCCTCCCAGCGGGCGCGCGAGACGGCCGAGCTGATCGGGCTGCACGGCGTGCGCGTCGACCCCGACCTGCACGAGTGGGACTACGGCGGCTACGAGGGGATCACCACGGTCGAGATCCAGCGGACCCGGCCGGACTGGTTCCTGTTCACGGACGGCGTCACTCCCGGGCCGGCGGACCACCCCGGCGAAACGCCCGAGCAGGTCGGTGAGCGGGCCGACCGGGTGCTGGCCAGGGTGGACGCCGCGTTCGCCGACACCGAGGGGTGCGTGGTACTGGTGGCGCACGGGCACTTCCTGCGGGTGCTCACCGCGCGGCACCTGGGGCTCCCGGCGTCCCACGGGGCACTGTTCCAGCTGGGTACGGGCACCCTGTGCCGGCTGGGAACGGAGCACGGGCGGCCGGTGATCGCCGCGTGGAATGTCAGACCCCCGTCGTAGTCTTCGAAGGTGCCGCCGGTGAGGAGAGGGGGATGCCGTGACACGACCGCCGACCGCCGCGCAGCGTCGTGTCATCGACGCCGCCGACCCGGTCACCGGACGGCTGCGGGGCACGCAGACGCAGCTCGCGGCGCTGGTGAAGCGGGGACTCGCCTTCCGGCACCCGCGCCCTCCGCACGACTGCTTCCTCACCCCGGCCGGGCACCGGATACGGGAGGCGCCCGCCGAGCCGGCGACGGCACCGGCTCCGGAGCCCGCCGCCCCCGCTGCCGCCGACGGCGTGTTCGCCGCGCGGGTGGGGGGCGAGGAGGACGGGCCGCTCGACGCCGGGCCGGCGCGCCTGCGCGAGGTACGGGGGGCCTGGGAGGGCCTGCTGGAGCTGCGCCGGATGACGCTTCCGGACGGGGCCGTGGACCGGCCGTGCGGGTGGGAGCGGACGCATCTGGTGCGGGCCGCCGCGCTGGCGCTGGAGGCGGCGGGACACCGTCCCGCGGGTCCCGGCGGCGACGACGGGTACCGGGTGCGCGCGACACCGCAGCCGGAGGCCGTCGCCGTCCACGCGGCCGACGGCACCGAGCTGGGCGCCTGCGCGGCGACGCTGGAGGCGGCGGGCTGGCAGACCGGGGAGCACACCGAGCCCCGCGGCCGGACCCGTTATCTGCTGGCCTCTCCGCGGAAGGTGTGACGCCCGTGCCAGGATCGTCCGGTCAGTACGTCCACGAGGAGAGGCAGGCGTGGTGAGCGAGCCGTTTTCCGTTCCGGTGACCGTCCGCGGCTACGAGACCGACACGCAGGGGCATCTGAACCAGGCCGTGTACCTCAACTACGCCGAGCACGCCCGGTGGTCGCTGCTCCAGGCCGCCGGTGTCCGCCAGGCCGACCTGGTGGCCCGGGGAGTCGGGCCCGTGGCCCTGGAGACGACGATCCGCTTCCGGCGGGAGCTGCTCGCCGGTGACGAGGTCGCGGTGACCTGCGTCTTCGAGTGGGGCGAGGGCAAGACGTTCCGGATCCGGCAGACCGTCCGCAAGGCCGACGGCACCGTGGCGGCCGAGATCGAGGCGGTCGGCGGGCTCATGGACCTGCGCGAGCGCCGGCTGGTGGCCGACCCGCGGCAGCGGTTCAAGGAACTCGCGGCCCAGCCGGAGCTGTTCGGCCTGTAGCACGCGGTGAGGGCCGGCGCCTCTCCTCGAGGCGCCGGCCCCCGTTAACGCCCCGGGCGCACCGGGTGCCGCCGTCACGGTGCGACGGCGGTGCGGGACGTTTCGCTGATCTCCTCCCCCGCCTCCATCGGGTGGGTCACGTCCTCCGCGTCCCGGCCACTGCCGCCGATGTGGTTGAAGACCAGGTTGAGCAGGACGGCGGCCAGACAGCCCGTCGAGATGCCCGAGTCCAGGATGATCTTCGCGTTCTCCGGGAACGCGTGGTAGAACTCCGGCGCCGCGATCGGGATGATGCCGACGGCCAGGGAGACGGCCACGATCAGGACGTTGTTGTCCTTGTCCAGGCTCGCCCGGACCAGGGTCTGGATGCCGCTCGCCGCGACCGAGCCGAACAGGACCACGCCGGCACCGCCCAGCACCGGCCGGGGAACGACGGCGATCAGCGAGGCGGCCATCGGACACAGGCCCATCAGGACCAGGAAGCCGCCGCCCGCGGCCACGACGAAGCGGCTGCGGATCTTCGTCATCGCGACGAGGCCGATGTTCTGCGCGAAAGCGCTGCACATGAAGCCGTTGAAGACCGGGCTGAGGGCCGAGCCGAGGGTGTCGGCGCGCAGACCGGCCGCGATGGTCTTCTCGTCGGCCGGGCGCTCCACGATCTCGCCCAGGGCGAGCATGTCGGCGGTGGACTCGGTCATCGAGACCACCATCACCACGCACATGGACAGGATCGCGGCGATCTGGAACTGCGGGGCGCCGAAGTGGAACGGCGTCGGGAAGCCGACGACGTCCGCGTCGGCGACCGGCCCGAAGTCCGTGACGCCGAACGGGATCGCGATGAGCGTGCCCGCGACCAGGCCGAGCAGCACCGCGATCTGCTTGACGAAACCGCGGGTGAAGCGGCGCAGGAGCAGGACGATGACGAGCGTGATCGCCGCCAGGCCCAGGTTGGTCGACGAGCCGTAGTCGCCGGCCGTGGGACTGGGGCCCTGCGCCCAGCCGAAGGCGACCGGGAGCAGGGATATGCCGATGAGGGTGATCACCGTGCCGGTGACGACCGGCGGGAAGAAGCGGATCGCTTTGCAGAAGACGGGGGCGGCCAGGAAGCCGAGCAGGCCGGCGACGATGACCGCGCCGAAGATGATCGGCAGGGCGTCGGACTTGTCCTCGGTGGAGGCCACGACGGCGGTCATGGGGGCGACACCGGCGAAGGTGACGCCGTTGACGAACGGGAGGCGGGCTCCGATCTTCCAGATGCCGAGGGTCTGCAGGAAGGTGGCGAGGCCCGCGGTGAACAGGCAGGCGCCGGTGAGGAAGGTGAGCTCGGTGGCGCTCAGGCCGATGGCCGCGCCGACGATCAGGGGCGGGGCGACGACTCCGGCGTACATGGCGGCCACGTGCTGCAGGCCGGTCGTCGCCATCTTCAGTGGCGGGAGTTTCTCGTCAACAGGGTGGTCGGCCACGGCGGCGTCCCTCCGGTCGGGTACACGTCGACTCTGACGTGGGTGTCAGGGAGGTGGTGCGGGTGGGCAGCGGTACCTCCTGCTCGGACGGTGCCGAGGAGGGGGGAGGGACCGGGACGGTCCGTCGGGGGAGAACGGCACCGTTCCGGGGCGCGCGCGGGTGCGCGCACCCCGGAGACGGCCACCGTGGACCCCGCTCGGGTCCACGGCTACCGGCGGGAGCCGTCCCTCTCGCCGGAGATCATGGGGTGTTCGGTCGTACGGTGCTCAGCCCCGCGCGGCGATCCGCGCGAGGCGCCTCGCCTCGTCCCGCGTGGAGCGGGCGACGGCGTCCTCGTCGACGGTGAGCAGCCTGCCGTCCTCGACGATCCGGCGGCCGTTCACGAACGACGCGGTGACCGGTGCCGGGGCTCCGAGGACCAGGGCGGTCACCGGGTCGGCGATCGAGGAGTGGGCCAGGGTGTCCATCCGCCACAGCACCAGGTCGGCGAGCTTGCCCGCCTCCAGGGAGCCGGTCTCGGCGGCGCGGCCGAGGACCCGGGCGCCGCCGTAGGTGCCCAGACGCAGCGCCTCGCGGGCGTTCAGCGCGGCCTCGCGGTGGGCACCGAGGCGGTTGATGAGCAGGGCGGCTCGCAGTTCGGTGTGGAGTTCGCCCGACTCGTTGGAGGCGGTGCCGTCGACGCCGAGGCCGACCGGGACGCCGGCGGCGAGCAGGTCGGGGACGCGGGCGATGCCTGCGGCGAGGCGGGCGTTGGAGGAGGGGCAGTGGGCGACGCCGGTGCCCGTGCGGGCGAAGGCGGCGATGTCGGAGTCGTTCATGTGGACGCAGTGCGCCATCCACACGTCCGCACCGAGCCAGCCCGTGGACTCGAAGTAGTCGGTCGGGCCCATGCCGAACAGTTCGTGGCAGAACTTCTCCTCCTCCGCGGTCTCCGAACCGTGGGTGTGCAGCCGCACACCGAGCCGGCGGGCCAGTTCGGCGCCCCGGCGCATCAGTTCGGTGGAGACGGAGAAGGGCGAGCAGGGGGCCACCGCGACCTGGGTCATCGCGCCGAAGGAGGCGTCGTGGTGCTCCTCGACGGTGGCCTCGGTGGCGGCGAGCGCGTCGTCCAGGCTCTCCACCGCGAAGTCCGGCGGCAGCCCGCCGTCCGACTCGCCGCGGTCCATGGAGCCGCGGGCTAGGGTGAAGCGGACGCCCGTCTCGCGGGCGGCGCGGACGATGGCGCCGGACAGGTCGCCGGAGCCCCGCGGATAGACGTAGTGGTGGTCCACGGCGGTGGTGACGCCGCCGCGGGCCATCGTCGCGAGCGAGCCCTGGGCCGCCGCGTAGACCATCGGCTCGTCGATGCGCGCCCAGGTCGGGTACAGCGCGACCAGCCAGTCGAACAGGTTGTGGTCGGTGGCCAGTCCCCGGGTGATCCACTGGTAGAAGTGGTGGTGGGTGTTGACCAGACCGGGCGTGGCCAGGTGGCCGGTCGCGTCGATCCGGTGGACCACGTTCTCCAGGCCCTCGGGTGCCGGTCCCGCGCCGACGGACTCGATCAGGTTGCCGGCGATCACCACATGTCCGAGGGCGTACTCGGTGTCGTCCGCGTCCACGGTGGCGATCGCGCAGTTCTCGATGACCGTACGCTCGGCCCGCGATGCTGCTGCCATGCTGCTTCCTTGTCTGTCGGTGCGGCCCGTGGGCTGGGTGGGTACCCACGAGGGGGGCACGGCAGGACCCTAGGAGGATTTGAGTGCCGGAACCGTGCTGCCGCTCCGGGTGCCGAGATGGTGGAAGAACAGGTTGAGGACGACCGCGACGATCGCTCCGGCGCTGATGCCGGAGCCGAGCACGGTCTGCGCCCAGGCCGGGAAGCCGGCGTAGAAGGTCGGTGCGGCCAGCGGGATGATGCCCGCGCCGAGCGCGACGGCGACCAGGATGATGTTGGAGCTGTCGTCCAGTCCGGCCTCGGACAGCGTGCGGATGCCGCTGACGGCGATGGAGCCGAAGAGGACGATGCCCGCGCCGCCGAGGACCGGCATGGGGACCAGGGAGACGACCGCGCCGAGGACCGGGAAGGCGCCGAGGACCAGCAGGGTGGCGCCGGCGACGGCGACGACGTAGCGGCTGCGGACCCGGGTCAGGGAGACGACGCCGACGTTCTGGGCGAAGGCGGAGGTGGGGAAGCCGCCGAAGACGGGGCCGAACAGGGTGGCGAGGCCGTCGGTGCGCAGGCCGCGGGTGATGACCCGGGCGTCGGCGCGGCGGTCGCAGATCTCGCCGAGTGCGAGCATGCCGGCGCTGGACTCGGTCATCAGGACCAGCATCACGATGCACAGCGACAGGATGGCTGCGGGCTGGAACTCGGGGGCGCCGAAGGCGAAGGGCGTCGGCAGCGCGGCGACCGGTGCGGTCCGCAGGGCGCTGAAGTCGGCCATGCCGAAGGGGATGGCGGCCAGGGTGCCGATCAGCAGGCCGAGGAGCAGGGCGACCTGCTGGAGGAAGCCCCGGCCGAAGCGCTGCATCACGAGGATGACGCCGAGGGTGAAGGCGGCGAGCGCGAGGTTGCCCATCGAGCCGAAGTCGGCGGCGGTCTTGTCACCGCCCTGGGCCCAGCCCACCGGGACGGGCATCAGCGTGACGCCGATCAGGGTGATGACCACGCCGGTGACCAGCGGTGGGAAGAACCTGAGCAGTCGTCCGAAGAAGGGGCCGACGGCCAGGCAGAAGACGCCCGCGACCATCACCGCGCCGTAGACGGCGGGGAGCTGGTGGCCCGGGGAGTTGGTCTCGGCGATGGCGAGGATCGGGGCGATGCCGGCCGAGGAGGCCGCGTTGACGAAGGGCAGCCGGTTGCCGACGAAGCCCTTCACGCCGAGGGTCTGCAGCAGGGTCGCGACGCCGGCGATGAGCAGCGAGGCCGCGATGAGCCGGGTGCGGGCCTCGAGGCCGAGCCCGCAGGCCTGGCCGATGATGAGCGGAGGAGTGACGACGCCCGCGTACATGGCGGCGATGTGCTGGAGCGCGGCGGGGACGAGCCGCGAGGGGTGGAGCCTTTCGTCCACCGGGTGCACGGACGTGACGGCGTCCTCGATGTGCTCCGGCGGGGTGGAGACCGGGCCTGTGGCGGGCCCTTTCGCAGGCAGTGCCATGGTGTTCCCTCCGGTGTGGCGCGCCCCCCGGCCCGGCTGGGCGGCCGGGGGCGCGCGTACCCCGTCAGAGGTTGGTGATTTAGACCGGGTTGTGTTTCTCGGCGCCCTCGCGCAGGGTTGTGGGCGCGATAAGGCCGGAGGGGCGGTGGGCGGCG